>CAYLMV010000005.1:0-40720 GCA_964384415.1 uncultured Chitinophagaceae bacterium
CCCTCAGCAAGGCTAACACAAACATTTTTGGAAAGAATATGAAAACTCGATTTACAGGCGTGGTCATTCTGCTTATGGTGATGATGCAGGTGCGGCTCCTTGCGTTCGACATGGAACTCGAGAAGAAGAAAATGGAGCGGGATCTCGAGGACCGCATCTCGACGGAGATCCGCCGGTATTTTTCGGACCTCAACTTTCTCGTCACCGCAGAAGTAACGCTTGTGGATTTGACTCCTCCGGCGAAGAAGAGCTCAAGCGACAACCGTGATTTTCTTCTGCCGGGAGTGTCGGGATTCCAGTCACAGACAGAGAACCAGCAGGAACCCGAGAAGCAGCAGTTGGGGATTGAATCGATCGTCATTAAACTGTTGATCGACAAAAACAGGACGCCGGAGGAGCGAGACCTGCTGACGAACATCGCTTTCTACACAGGAAAGCTAAACAAGGTCCGGGGCGACAGGGTCGATATCCAGGAAATGTCCTTCCCCGCGAGCACGCTCCAAATCCAACGGGAGCAGCAGCGGGCGGATCAGGAAAAACGGATCCAGGAATTGGAAAAGCAGGAGGCTGACCTGCGTGCTGCTCAGCAAAAAACGACGACAGACGCGAACGCAGGAAAGCCGCAGGTTGATGGAGGGATGAACCAAACCACTTTGCTCCTCATCGCGCTGGGCGTTTTGGTGATTATTTTGATCGTGGTTCTGCTGGCAAGAGGAAGGAAACAAGAATCGGCCGAAGTACAGCAACAGCCTATGCAGATGCTCCCCGCCGGTCAACAGGGGGGAGAAGAAACGCAGTCCGGTACCCAGACGATGCTTCCCGAGCCGGCGAATGAGTTTCAAGAGGCAATCGAGGTAGACAAAGTCCGGTCCAATCTCATCGTGACCTGTGCCGGCGAATCGGACCTGACGTCAAACGTCATACGCGATTTGATTACCGACAACAACCAGCGCGAGAAGCTGACGATTATCATCGGGCAGCTGGGGAACAACGTGCTGCAGGTGATGCGCGATCACTTTTCCATCGAGGAGATGAGAGCGCTTCAGAATCTTACGCTGGAGAAACAGGAGCGCACTCCGACAGAAGTGCACGAAGCCCTTTCGTTTTTCCAGAATCAGCTTGCGGTGAAGCGGTTCTCTGATGCGCGAACGGCCAAGCAGAACCCGTTCGCGTTCCTCGAGAGGCTTTCCGAGCCTCAGTTGTATTTACTCATGAAGGATGAACCGCCCGGAATTATTGCCATTATCCTTTCGCAGCTGAGCACAACGGTTGCAAGCTCAATGCTGAAGAACCTTCCATCAATGCAGCAGGGCGAGGTGGCTCTCGAACTGGGGAAACTGCGGCGGCTCACATCCGATACCTATGTTTCGGTTGCGAAACAGCTGGCGGGTAAAGCAGCTACCATTCCGGTGATTAATAACGTACAGGTTCAGGGGACCGACCTTTTGCTCGATATTTTCGATAATATCGATGAAACCGCCGAGTCTTCCATCATTGAATTTATCAAGGTTGTGAATCTTGACTTGTATCGGGAAATCACAAGTCAGCGTGTCTCATTCAATGCCATCAGCCAGCTGGATGAGAGCATGCTCCGTCAGATTGTGAAGGACATATCCGGCGACGAGATTGCGATTGCCTTGAAGAACGCTCCGAAGGAGATCAGCGACCGGTTCCTCTCCGTTCTTCCGTCAAAATCGCGAATGATCCTCGAAGATCGGCTGACATCGATGAAGGGCGTCTCACCGGACGACGAATTGAAAGCGCGACGGCGGATTACTCGAATGGTTCGGCAGTATATCAAATCCGGAGGAGTCCCTGCAGCGCAACAAACTGCGTTGGAAACGGAAGAAGAATCCGGAGAGGTTCAGATGCAGTGATTTAACGGTCATTCATGCTTCATGGAAGAGCACCTTGTATGGGTGCTCTTCCGTTTTTGGGGAATTTCTTACAGCATTCTCGGTGTTGAGTTAACAGGATGATTACGTATTCCCCAGATATCTCAAAAGAGCTTCGCAGACTTCCCTTCCACTCTCGCTATGAAAGATTAGGCCTGCGGCTGGAAGAATCGGATGGCTGGCTCATACCCTCGGAATTCCATTCGCTCAAGACGGAACTGAAACTGCTGAGCGAGGGACGCGGAGTCGTTGACTTTTCGGACAGAGGGATACTCGAGTTGTCCGGCAAGGACACAATCGATTTCCTGCATCGGATATCGACGAACGATTTTTTATCCCCGGATTCCCCGAGCGGGATCCAGACGCTCCTTTTGAGCGAGAAGGGGAGAGTGCTTGATTCCATCCTCGTGATTCGGTGGGAAGGGAAGATTCTTGCAGTCACAAGCCGGAGTGGAGAGCAGCACGCGAAAGAGTGGTTAGAGAGATTCATCATTATGGATGACGTTTCGGTTCGGGATGCGACCGGCGAGTATGCCCTCCTCGCGCGACCGCTAGGCGGGAATGCTGCTGACCAGCCATTGCGGTATCTCCTGGGATCGTCGGTTATCACAAAGTATTTTGAGACTGATACCGAATTCCTCATCACAAACAAAGATGCTACTGTGGTGACCCAGCTGGAGGACAAAGGCCTCGCCCAAGCGGGGGATGACGCCTATGAAGCCTTTAGGATCGGGAAAGGCATACCAAGGTATGGAAAGGAAATTACCGGAGAATTCAATCCATTGGAACTGAACCTGCGCAGTCAAATTAGTTTCGACAAAGGCTGCTATATTGGCCAGGAGATTGTCGCTCGCCTTGACACATATCAGAAAGTAAAGAGGAGGCTCTGCCTGGTGAGATGGAGCGAGAGCATCCCGAATTCAGGAGCCGCAATCCTGATCTCAGAGGGGAGAGAAGCCGGACTCCTGACGAGCCGAAGTCCGGAAATCGGCGAGGACAACTCGATGATGGGGCTTGCCGTTGTCCGAAAGGAATACGCCGTCAAGGGGGGCAAAATCCGGGCTAAGCTGAATGACGCCGAAGTTATCGTGCAATATGTTTTCGAATCATAGCTCGGATTACGATGGAAACAATTACGGTTGTCGGCGAATCAAAAGAAGAAAAATACGAGGGCCTGTTTCCGCAGATGGCTTCTCTGTTGGCCGACGAATACGACGATGTGGCGAATATGGCGAATGTGGGGGCGGCATTGGCGGCGACGTTCCCTCATTTTCTGTGGGTTGGCTTCTATCTCCTGAAAGGAGATGAGCTCGTTCTGGGGCCTTTTCAGGGGAAGGTTGCCTGCACCCGCATCGGACTCGGCAAGGGTGTATGCGGAAGAGCCGCTGCGGAACGGAAGACGCTTGTCGTTCGGGATGTCTCGGAGTTTCCGGGACACATTGTCTGCGATCCGGCATCGAGGGCGGAGATCGTCGTGCCAATGTTCGATGGATCTAAGCTGCTCGGTGTTCTGGATGTCGATAGCGACAAGATAGGTGCGTTCGACGAGATTGACAAGGAACATCTCGAACAAATAGTGAACAGACTTGTTGCGCCAAAGCTCTTACGGCGCGGCATCCACATATAATAGATAGACAGCGTGATGACAGCTAAGAAACAAGGCCCAATAAAGGCTTACAAAAACCTTGGTTTTCTGAACAGTAAGGATGCCCGGCCCATAAGAATTCTCTCGGAATTCATTGAGCCGCTGAGCCGGTTCAAATACTACGGGATTCGAGACATCATCGTGTTTTTCGGGTCTGCACGTATCAAGTCGCCGACTGATGCGCGGAAACAGCTTGCTCACACAAGGTTGAAGATCAAGAAAAGTAAACGATTGAACACTCGGCTGAGAGAGGAATTGCGACAGGGGGAAATAGGCGTCGAAATGTCGCGTTACTACGAAGATGCGGTCGAACTGGCTCGGCTCCTGACGAAATGGTCCATGAGGTTGAAAGAAAAGAACCGTTTTGTTGTCTGCACAGGAGGCGGGCCCGGGATTATGGAAGCCGCAAACAGGGGAGCGACGATCGCCAAAGGCCGTTCGATTGGACTCAACATCGGACTTCCGATGGAACAGTATTCGAACCGGTACATTACGCCGGGGCTGAACCTCGAATTCCACTATTTTTTCATGCGCAAATACTGGTTCATGTATCTGGGCAAGGCTCTCGTTGCCTTCCCGGGAGGGTTCGGCACGCTGGATGAATTAATGGAGCTCTTGACGCTGCTCCAAACCGGGAAGATTAAGAAGAAGATGACGGTCATCCTGTATGGGAAGAAGTTCTGGGAGCAGATTGTGAATTTTGACCGACTTGAGCAATTGGGTATGATCAGTTCCTCAGACTTTGGTCTTTTCAGATATGCCGACACTCCGGCAGAGGCGTTCACTCTTTTGAAAGAAGGATTGGATCGGAACTATCCGGAAAGAGAACAGGCGATTATATAGTGAAAACACTTGATGACAAAGCTGTAACTCGTGTCAGGTCATTGATTAGCCTCTTATCAGATGAAGATGATTCTATATATGATACTGTGCGTCAGCATCTGATGGAGACAGGTGTGGGAGCCCTGCCTTTGCTCGAGGACTATTTAAATACGGAGGATGCTGTTCTCAGGCAGCGGGTAAAGGAGGTCTTTGAAACAATCTCCGGCTCAGCATTCAAAGAGCTGTGGAGGACATTCCTCGCCAAATCGAAGAGTGATCCCGACCTGGAAGAAGGAGCGCTGATGATAGCGAAATTCGCCTATCCTCGGAGCGATATGCGAATCTACTCAGATCTTCTGAATTTCTATGCAACAGAATTTCAGTCCAGGCTTGATCCAACCGGATCCGCTGATGAAATTGCCGGAAACATAGGTCACTTTTTTTCTGTGGAGAAGGGATTCCTCGGCAATGAAGCAGACTATTACGATCCCGACAATCATTTCATTCACAAAGTGCTGGAGACAAAGAAGGGAGTCCCGATAACTCTTTCTGTCGTCTACATGCTCGTGCTGCGCCGCCTCAATTTCCCGGTGCATGGAATCGGTCTTCCAGGGCATTTTATTATACGCTACGATTTCGGCCAAACACATGTTTTTGCCGATCCGTTCAACGCAGGCAGAATCATCACAGAGAAAGAATGTGAAGCAAGGGTGAGCCAAATGGGCTATACATATAAGAAGCAGTATCTTGAGCCGGTTACCAACAAGCAAATTCTAGAGCGCATGCTTCGAAATTTGCTGCTTGTCTATGAACGACAGAATGAATCAAACAAGGTTCAATCAATAATCGAGTGCATTGATATTCTCAATCTGATTGTCTAAATTGCATTGTTAGGGGGTGAATGGCTTCGACGGGGTCGAAGATTGTTAGACATAAGCATACCGTGCTCTCCGAGTCGCACGTTAAAACACCCGGAACAACTATAAGTGCAGACTACAACTACGCACTCGCTGCTTAATTACTCAAATAATTAACTAGCGCATCTTACCGAGATTCCGCCTGGCGTGTTTCGGATAAGGTGTCGACTTCAGTCAGGCGTGCCAATGTCAATTCTGGAGAGATATTGGTCAAGTTTTATCCCAGATAGCTTTAGGATTGGGGAGTTCGTCCCACCATCCGGAGCGAAACTGCACGAGACGGACTGAGTATGGAGAAGGTCTAATGGTCGTCACTTCGGACCGGGGTTCGAATCCCCGCACCTCCACTATGGTTATTTGTGGAAGATAGGTCTATGGCCGAGCAGGCATCGAGGCTCCTCGAGTTCACAAAGATGTCGGGAGCAGGAAATGATTTTGTCATACTGGATAATCGCAAGCGTATTGTCCCCGATGCGCCTGAGTTTGCGCGGACGGTCTGCGATCGGCGATTTGGCATTGGGGCAGACGGTGTGTTGCTCCTGGAGCCGAGCAGCAACGCAGATTTTATGATGAAGTACTACAACGCGGACGGGAGCTACGGGGGGATGTGCGGCAACGGGGGAAGATGCATCACGCGATTTGCGTATGCCGAGCATATTGTGAGCAAGCGAGAGATGATGTTTGAAGCTCTCGATCATGTCTACAAGGCTGCGTTGCTGGACAATGATGTACGGTTATGGATGAAGACTCCGTCAGATTTTCGCCTTCGGCAGACAGTTGAAATCCTCGGGAACCGAGTTCTGTTCCATTTCGTGAACACCGGCTCGCCTCATTGCATCGTCTTCCTGGATGAGAATAGAGATCTCGGATCGAACGTCGATGAACTGAAAGTCGGCCTCTTCGGAAGGGAATTACGGCAGGACAAATATTTCTCTCCTGAAGGAGCTAACGTGACATTTGTAGAACGACGGGGGGCAAATCTATTTTACGCAAGGACATATGAAAGGGGAGTTGAAGCTGAAACTCTTGCGTGTGGAACGGGATCAGTTGCGACCGCTCTGATCGCGAACCGAGTGAAGGACGCAGGATCTCCTACCCAGATACTCGTGAAGAGCGGTGAACAGCTCACTGTGGAATTTGTGCACGTCAAAGACGATATCTATCGGGATGTGTCGTTGATGGGGAGTGCACACATTAGCTTTAAAGGTGTGCTGAACTACAACGATATCACCCACTCCATTTCCGACATTTCTTAGTGCTCCCGACTCTATTCGTCATTAATCCGCATTCGGGGAAAAGAGACATCAGAAAAATTGTTCCCCTGATTCGGAAGCATTTTTCCGCCGCAAACATCCCAGTCGAAATCTACGTCACTACAGGACCCGGAGACGCCAGGCGGGCAGCCGCCGACGGAAGTTCCTCGCATTCTGCGGTCGTTGCCGTTGGAGGAGACGGAACTGTAAATGAAATTGTCAACGGGATAATTGGCACCGAGTGCGCTCTGGGGTTGTTGCCCATCGGTTCGGGGAATGATTTCTCTAAGGCGGCGAAATATCCCCACGGTCTTGAGCAATGCTTGGAAATCCTTTGCAAGCAGAATGCTAAGTCCATTGATGTAGGCATGATAACCGGTATAGATAATGTCGGAAGGCGAACTCAAAGCTATTTTGTAAATGCGTGTGGAATCGGGTTGGACGCAGTCGTTGCCAACGAGGCCGGGAAGATCCCGTGGATCCGAGGCGTGATGAAGTATACCATCGCGGCTTCCAGAGTGTTGTTCCGATTTCGTCCGGCTTTCTCGGTTGTGACCTGCGAAGAATTCGTGAGCGAAGGGAAACACCTGCTGATATCTATTGGGAATGGGCAATGCTCCGGGGGCGGGTTCTATCTGACGCCAGATGCGTTGCTCGACGATGGTTTATTCGACGTCTGTATCGCAAAGGATCTCTCGACGGCCGAGGTTCTGAAGATTCTGCCGTTTGTGTTTGCGGGTAAGCACGGGCGATTCAGACAGGTCTCTATCAGGAAGACACGAAACGTGACGGTGAAGGCTGAATCAGATTTGGTGGTTCATGTGGACGGAGAAGTTCTGGGCCGGGAGCTAAGAGATATAAGCGTTGAGTTGTTGCGCGGGGCGATGCGCATCATTATTCCATAGGCGAGGGCCGCTACTGACATTATAATGATATAATATGTGTTATGTAAAGTTACGCAAACGAACACGAACGAGATTCTCCCCGCCCGCCTAATCCATCACCTCGGATATTGAATTCCGGTAATAACCCGCAGCCGCCTCGGTCGACACAAGCAGTTTCCCTTCCAGAGATATTCCTCCGTGCGATGTAATCTCTCCGACGTGAGCGACACCTACTTTGTGCTTCTTGCCGAGATCTTCGATCCCCCTTCGATTCATTGGGCTGGCGGATATCATTATCCTTCCTTGTTCCTCTCCGAAGAGTGCAAAGTCCGGACGAATGTGTTTGAGCATCTCAAGGTTTAGGTTGCATCCCATGGAAAGTTGCTCTGAAGCAAGAATTGACTCAATCACGGCTATCGCAAGGCCTCCCTCGGATATATCATGAGCTGAATTGATGAGCTTGTGTTGGATGAGGTCCAGGCAGAGGTCATGCAGCCTGGTTTCTTCATCCATATCGAAATACGGTGCATCATTTCCAATTTGCCCGTGTATAACTTTAAGATATTCGCTCCCGTTGATATCACCCTTGATGTTCCCAAGGAGCACTATTTCGTCGCCGGTATTACGGAATGAAATATTTGTAACTTCGGATTCATCACCTATAAGCCCCACAACTCCAATCACCGGGGTCGGATAAATAGAACCCGCTGGATCTTCATTGTAGAAGCTCACATTGCCTCCGGTAACTGGTACGTTGAGTGACCTGCACGCAGAAGCTATTCCTGCAACAGCTTCCTTGAACTGCCAGTAGGATTCCGGTTTGTACGGATTTCCAAAATTCAAGCAATTAGTAATCCCCAGCGGCCTACCCCCGGCGCAGACAACATTTCTGACTGCTTCAGCTACAGCGATTTCTGCGCCTCGTTTTGGATTTAGGTAAACGTAGCGTGCATTGCAGTCCGTCTTCATTGCTAGCAATTTCTTTGTACCGTCGATTCTAACAACGGCCGCGTCTGATGATGGACCGACTCTCGTTCCTGTTCTTACCATGGAATCATATTGATCGTATGCCCAATGCTTGCTGGCGATATTTGGAGACGTGAGCAATCCCTTTACCACTGCAGCGAGATCAGGAGGCATCGCTAGCTCGGTCATGTCGATTTTCGCCGCATTTCGAATGTACTCTGGTTCTTTGGACTCTCTCAAATAGACCGGAGCACCGCCTCCGAGGACCAACGTTTCAGCCGGCACCTGCGCCACCAGGCGTCCCGTTTTAGAAACAGACACAAGTCCGTCGCCAGTTACCTCGCCAATGACGACAGAGTGAAGATCCCATTTATCAAAGATCCTGGAAACTTCCTCAACGCAACCTCTCTTTACTACCAAAAGCATTCTCTCCTGGGATTCGGATAACATGATCTCGTATGCCGACATATCTGATTCCCTGACAGGCACTAAATCAAGGTTAATCCTCATTCCGGACTTGCCCTTGGCGCTCATCTCCGTTGTCGAGCAGGTTATTCCCGCAGCCCCCATGTCCTGAACGCCGACGACCAGTCCGGCATGAATCACTTCGAGCGTCGCTTCCAGCAAGAGCTTTTCTGTGAAGGGGTCTCCAACTTGAACTGACGGCCTCTTGCTTTCGGATTTCTCTGAGATCTCTTCAGATGCAAACGTTGCACCGTGAATACCGTCTTTTCCCGTCGATGATCCGACAATCATGACCGGATTCCCGAGTCCCGCGGCGGTTGCCGATGCGACTTTTGAATGTTCGACGATTCCGACTGCCATGGCGTTCACGAGAGGATTTCCCTGATAACACTTATCGAAATAGATTTCTCCGGCAACGGTCGGAACGCCAAAACTATTTCCATAGTCCCCTATCCCCTTCACGACCCCGCGAAAGAGATGGCGAGCCTGCGGATCAGAAAGCTCCCCGAAGCGAAGCGAGTTAAGCGATGCTATCGGGCGTGCTCCCATCGTAAAAATATCTCTCATGATTCCGCCGACGCCTGTGGCCGCCCCCTGATACGGTTCCACGGCGGAAGGATGATTATGGCTTTCAATCTTGAAGGCGACAGCCAGACCATCGCCGATGTCTACAAGACCGGCGTTCTCTTCACCTGCATTAACGAGGAGCTTGCCGCCGGAACGCGGAAGGGTCTTCAAGAGGGCAATGGAATTCTTGTAGCTGCAGTGCTCGCTCCACATAACGCTGTAAATGCCGAGCTCGGTGTATGTTGGAGTCCGGCCGAGGATCTCAAGTATGCGGTCGTATTCAGGTTCAGTTAACCCGTGCTGAAGCGCTAATTCAAGCGTTACGCTTGGCTCATCGAAAGTCGTTTGCGGCATATTCCTACTAAGTTATTGGATGACTAAAAGTAATTGACCCTTATCGACGATCTGTCTCTCGCTGACCGATATCTTTTTCACGGTTCCAGCCGCCCTCGCCTTGATCTCGTTCTCCATCTTCATTGCCTCCAGAATGAGCAGCCCCTCGCCTTCCTCAACCCTTGAACCTTCCCTCACTTCAAGCCGCACAACCATACCCGGCATCGGCGATCGGACTTCTACACCAGCCGCCGGTCGATTTGTTTGGCCCTGGATTTGTCGTGCTTTCGCGCGAGAAGGGTCTTCTACTTCTACCTTGACAAGATTCCCGTTGATGAGAATCTCGTAAGACAAAGCACTGAAGGCCACTGCAGCGTCGAATGACATACCTTCGGAGATAACCGACATGCGGCTTCCTGCAACTGAACGCATCTCTATCGAGACCATTTTTCCGTTACACGAGCACGTGCCGTCATCATTGAAGGTCCAAGCGTACTGCCTCTCACCGATATGTGAAATTATCGGTTTCAAATCCTACTCTTCATACCTGGAAAGCTTCCACTTACTTCGACTCGCTTCTTCTGTCTGCATAGTGATCGAGTGATTGCTGCTCGACCGAAACATAGAAGCCGCTATAAATGAGGCGATAGTTTCTATTCCATAATCAGGAGTTATATCCCAATCTTTAAAATTTTTCTCGACAAATCGGATACTGTAATTTCCTGCCGCGAAATCGGGGTGCGAGAGGACGAAGACGCAAAACGGAATTGTCGTGGTTACTCCGGAGATCTTGTACTCCGATAGTGCTCGTATCATCCTCGCTCTTGCTTCTTCCCGATCAGCGCCCCATGCAATCAACTTTGCAAGCAGCGGATCGTAGAACCGCGATATCGCTGTTCCAGTGATAATCCCAGAGTCATTCCTTATTCCATACCCCTCGCTGGGAGCATACTCCTGAATCGTGCCCGTTGATGGGAGAAAGTTGTTCGACGGATCTTCGGCATAGATCCGGCATTCAATTGCGTGGCCTTTGGGAATCACTTGCTCCTGGGTAAGCGAAAGCATCTCGCCTTGGGCAATTCTCAATTGCTCTTTCACGAGGTCGATCCCATATACCGCCTCGGTGATCGGATGCTCGACCTGGAGCCGTGTGTTCATTTCAAGAAAATAAAAAGACTCGTCTTCGTCCACCATGAACTCGACTGTTCCGGCATTGACGTAGCCGCACGCCCTTGCGGCATTCGTCGCAGCCAGTCCCATCTTAGATCTGGCTTCAGGGCTCAACCTCGAGCTAGGACACTCCTCTATCACTTTTTGGTGCCTGCGCTGAATTGAGCACTCTCTCTCTCCTACAAAGATCACATTCCCATGGGTATCCGCCAGCACTTGAATCTCAATGTGCCTGGGATTTACAAGATATTTCTCCACATAGACTTCGGAATTCCCAAATGCTTTGAGCGATTCAGATTCAGCTTGCTTCAACGAGGTTTCGAGATTTTTCGCATCTTCCACTTTTCTCATACCCTTCCCGCCGCCGCCGTGTACAGCCTTGATCAGGAGAGGATATCCAATTCGCTGAATAGCTTGAGATGTTGCCAGGTAATCTCCTGCTATAACTCGAGTTCCGGGGACGACCGGAACATTTGCCTTCTGCATCAAATCGCGAGCCGCCGTTTTGCTTCCCATCGCTTTGATGGCTGCCGCGGGAGGGCCAACGAAAATAAGACCAGATGAAGTTGCGGCTTCTGCGAACAGATGGTTCTCCGACAGAAAGCCGTAGCCGGGATGGATTGCGTCGCACTGAGCTTTGAGGGCTATGCCGATCAATTTGTCGATGCTAAGATATGTCTCCCCCGGAAGGTCGCCGTTCAAAGGGTAGGCTTCATCGGCATGCAGGACATGCGGAGCACATCGATCGGCGTCCGAATATACCGCAACGGTCACTATCCCGACCTCGGATGCCGCCCGGTGAATCCTCAATGCGATCTCACCACGGTTTGCAATGAGCAGCTTTTTGATTCTTCCTGGCTTCGTCATTCCGTGAGCTCAACGACTGTCACGCCGTCGCCTCCTTCGTTCCATTCGCCCAGCCGATGTCCCTTGATCCTTTTGTCCGCGGTTAGAAATGTGCCGATCTTCTTCTTAAGAGCACCGGTTCCCTTTCCATGGATAATATCGACTCTATGTAAACCCGCTAAAATTGCGTTGTCAATAAACTTATCAACAATTTGCAAAGCTTCTTCGCCATATAATCCCCTCACGTCAACTTCTCTCTCGGCTACAACTTCGAGGATTTGTCCGGGAGTACTGTCCGGCGTGGAGCTTGTCTTTCCGGTAGGCTCAACATCTTTGAGATGGATTCGAAGCTTGATATTCCCCACGGCAATTTGCATCACGCCGTTGGAGTCGGCAAGATGAAGGATCTTCCCGATGTGTCCGTTCGATTTCACTTTAACAGATCCGCCCACGGTGTAAGTGGAACCATGCTGCGGAGCATCCTCCCTGAATTCATCCAACGATCTTTCGATGGATTCAATTTCACCTTCAAGCGCTTTGATCTCTTTCTTCGAGTCGGTGATCGATTTTTTCTCCGCCTGGTGCTGCCGGATTTCCATCACGGATTTCTCGATAACGGCATTTGCGCGGCTGACTATTTCCTTTGCTTCCTCGATCGCTTTGAATCGAATTTGCGTCAGCTCTTTCTTCAGAAGATCTAATTTACTTTCATAATTATTCACTAACCCATTCAATTTCAATCGCTCACCATCAACCGCTTCTAATTGGGCAGAGAGAGATTGCGAGCGATTCTCCAAATCCAGGATCAGTTTTTCCAACCGCGATTTCTGCTCGCCTGTCATTTTTTCAGCCTCATCGATCAGCTCCGGCGAAAAACCAAGGCGACGTGCTATCTCAAGTGCATAGCTGCTTCCCGGAACGCCCATCCTGAACCTGTAGGTCGGCGTCAGTGATCGCTGGTCGAACTCCATTGCACCGTTTTCCATCCTGTCCGACTCATGAGCAAAGGCTTTCAGAGAAACCTGATGTGTTGTAGCTATTGTCACCGCTCCGGCCCTAGTCAGCCTCCTCAATATCGCCGCCGCCAGTGCTCCCCCCTCGACAGGATCCGTGCCGGCGCCGATTTCGTCTATGAGCACCAGACTATTGTCATCTGCCGATTCGACGATGGCTTTGAGTCTAAGGATATGCGAGCTGAATGTGCTCAAATCGTCTTCAATGGACTGGTCGTCCCCGATATCGACAAAGAGCTTGGTGAAAACCGGGAACTCTGAATCGGGCGAGGCTGGAACGTGGATTCCCGACTGGAGCATCAACACGAGCAACCCGACCGATTTCATGGCTACGCTTTTACCTCCGGCATTCGGTCCGGTGATAAGAAGCGTCCCAGTGTTGCCGCCAATCTCAATCGAGAGCGGGATTACTTTTTCTCGCGAGTGCCTCATCAGCAGGACCGGATGTCTGGCCTCGGCGATTTTCAGAGAACCCGATTCTTTCAGATGAGGCTTATTTCCTTTGATTTCAATTGAATATCTGGCTTTAGCATAAATCAAATCTAGATGTTCCAATATGATAAGCCCCGCGGCAATATCGCCGCGCACTTCCCTGACTTGTGCCGTCAAAGTCCGGAGAATCCGCTCAACCTCCCTTTGCTCTCTGAAGTGAAGTTCGCGTATTTCGTTATTGAGCGAGAGTGTTTCAACAGGCTCGACGAAAACGGTAGATCCGCTGGCAGAAGAGCTGTGGACAAATCCGGGGACGCTCTTCTTCTGCTCTGATTTCACCGGGATGACCATTCTTCCCTCCCGGGTCGTTATGATGTCGTCTTGCGTGAAACCCTGTTCCGAAACTTCTTTAAGGATGCGGACCAACTGCTTGCGCAGTGATTCGTACATGGAGACAATTTCATTGCGGACTGTTCTTAACTCCTTGCTTGCAGAGTCCTTCACTAACCCATTTTCATCTATGGCTTCAGTGATATTGTATTCAAGTATCTTGTTGATGACGATCTTCCCCGTGAGCTCGGCCAACCGCCGGTAAGATTCTGAGCGCTTTTGGATGAAGGTCCGAATATTGCGGGAAGTCTGAAGCGTGGAAGCGATCGGAAGCAGGTCGCTGGCGAGTAAGACACTGTTTTCTGCGTTCGTCCGCTGAAGGGGTTCCCGTATGTCGCGCAATCCATCAATCGGGAATGGATCGTCGCTTTCGAGGAGCCGCTTCATCTCATCTACTAAATCGAGTTCCATTTCGATCTCTGGCAGCGCGCCGAAGGGCTCAACGTGCTCCGCAGCGTGCTTTCCTAAATCGGAAGATGCGTAGGTCTGCAGTCTGTTGAGTATTTTCTTAAACTCAAGTTTTTCTGCCGCAGACCGGAATTCGATCATTGATGGATATGGGGTTTGTTGAGGTTGGCCGCCTTCTTTCCGGCACCGATGATCTCCTCGTAGAAGTCTTGAGACTCGGGGAGAAAAGTATTGATGCTGTCGAAAATTTGAGGAGCGAAATTCTTGACCGGCAGGTACAGAGCTGAGTTCGATCTTGTTTCCTGTGACGGGAAGTGAACGTAAATGCTCAGGAATAATATGACCATGCTGAGAATGATCCCTCCCTCCAGAAGTCCCATCAATACGCCGGCTATCTTGTTCCAAAGTCCCTCACCGAGCTTCTTTATCGCGACCCGATAGACGATAGCCTGGATCAGCATGATTCCGCCAACGATCGTCACAAAGCCGAGAGTTGTTGCGAGTCCTCCGGAAACCCCCATAGGGGTAAACACTTCATCTCCCAATCCGGCCGCATACTTCGTGGCGAGGATAAGCGACAGCGCTAAACATACCAACGCGATCAGTTTTTTCAGGAACCCGCTCCGCCACCCCGCAAGCATAAAGACTGCGAGAACAACAAGGATGATAATATCGAATGTGCTCATGTGGTTCCTCCTAAGTTCTGTCGAACGAGCTCGGAGATCAATGCGGAATCAACTTTTCCTTTCAACTCTTTCATCGCCAGGGGCATTACCTTTCCCATTTCTTTCACGGAGATCGCCCCGGATTGTTTCACGATGTTTGCGATAATGGCCTGGGCTTCGTCCTTCGATAATTGTTTGGGTAAATATTCGGAAATGATTTCCAGTTCCTTGGCCTCTTTTTCAGCAAGGTCGTTCCGTCCGGCATTCCTGAACTGTTCAATCGCCTCCCTGCGCTTTTTAGACGCGGACGAAAGAATGGAGAGTTCGTCATCTTCGTTCATCGGACGGTCGAGGCCCTTCTTTTCGAATTCCAGGATCTGGGCCCGGACCATTCGCAAAGTCTCAAGCCGCAATTTGTCTCCCGACTTCATCGCGGCTTTCAAATCGTTGCTAATGCGCTCAGTAAGTTTCATAATCTCGCTTCTCGATTCAATGGAGATATCATATTTTTCCGTACACTCGTATCGTCTGGCCGTTAATTGCGGAAGCTTCATCCGAGGCAAGGAAGGCGATCACCTCGGATGCTTTTTCCAAAGTCACCCAATCGTGCATCTCTTCCGGGGTAGCGGATTTCTTGTTCGCTTCCGTCAGCAGAATACTCGGGGCGATTGCATTCACAGTGATATCGGAGCCTGCAATCGCTTTGGCCTCTTCGCCGGCGATCGTCGTCAGCGTTTCGATCGCCGCCTTTGAGATCCCATAAGCGCCCCTGCCGGCAGTCGGTGAAAGTCCCGCCATGGCAGAAATATTGATGATCCGTCCGTACTTGGTCTGTTGCATGATGCGCATAGCGCTCCGGGAACACAGGAAGGCCGTCTTGAGATTCAACGCAAACATGAAATCCCATTCTTTTTCGCTCAGGTCTGCAATATTTTTCTTTGGCATATATCCGCCGACGATGTTGCAGAGGATATCTACTCGCTTCTTCTGCTGAACGAGGCTTTCAAAAACTGCGACGGTATCGTGTTCCTTCGAGAGATCGCCTTGCAAAGCAAGGACGTCGGGGAATTGCGTCCGGAACGTACTCACTTCAGCATCGGAAAAATAGGTTGTCGCGACCTCGGCTCCTCTTTTCCTGAACGTTGTAACAACGGCACGGCCGAGCTCGCCGGTTCCGCCTGTGATTAACGCGATCTTCCCTTGGAGGTGCATGATTAAATATATTATTCGCAGCGACGAAAATCAATGATTCTGTCACAGTTTGAAAACCATTTCTGGGATAGAACGCCCCTCTTCCCCCCCGCGTTTGGCCCCAGTTGTCTCGGCTTGGAAACTGTGAATGGGCAATACTTGTTTCAGAAGGCGCAGCAATGACATAACGATGAAAGAGAGGCGACGGCAAATCATTTCGTCAAATTGATTCTTATGTCGTTAGCTCGTATATTGAACGCGTCATCAATCAAAAGGGACAATGGACTGGATCGACTACAAACAAGTTCAAAACACCGACGCGGGCGTTACGGCGTTGTTTGTTGACTATCTGAATGATTTTGAAAAGGTGAAAGAATTCTTCGCCGCTGATTTCAAGGACAAAAAGCAATGGAAGCGGGTCATTGACCGCGTGCTTGAACAACATCCCGACCGGTCAACCGTTGTGCGTGTCCTCACAGAGCAGAACAAGCAGAATCACTGCGGTATCAAGACGCTTGCGAATATTGACCTGCTTGGGAACGAGAACACGGTGGCTATCGTCACCGGCCAACAAATCGGGATGTGCACCGGCCCCCTGTACACCATCTACAAGGCCGTCACGGCCATAAAGCTGGCCGAACAATGTTCAGCCGAGATGCCGGAGTACAATTTCGTCCCGGTTTTTTGGATAGAAGGCGAAGACCATGATTTCGATGAGATCAACAAGATCAATCTCATCAATGCGGAAGGCCAGATTGAGAAGATAGAATATCTGTACGGCGGAAAGCCGCTGGAGAGGAATCCGGGCGCTGTTGGAAATTTGGCAGTCGACAGCTTTGCCGAAAAGTTCTTCGAGACTCTCCAATCAAGGCTGCAGGAAACAGAGTTCAAGGCACAGCTCTTTGCCTCCCTTCGAGGGCACTACCGCCCCGGCGCAACTCTGGGGAGCGCTTTTGCAGGACTCATGAATCAGCTCTTCGAGGATTCGGGATTGATTTTCCTCAACCCGAATGATGCCGAACTGAAGAAACTGCTCAAGCCGGTTTTTGCGAAAGAAGTATCGGCTGTGACAAAAACATCGCAACTTGTGATCGAGAGAAGCGCGGAATTGGAAGAACATTACCATGCGCAGATCAAGGCCAAATCCCTGAATCTTTTCATGTTTCACAAGGGGGGCCGCTACCTCATTGAGCCAAGAGAGAATGATTTTAGTCTCAAAGGGACGAGGCAGTTCTTTTCAAAGGAAGAACTCAACGGCATCGTGGAAAATTCGCCGGAGCTGATCTCTCCGAATGTTGTGCTCCGTCCCATCTGCCAGGATACCCTCCTCCCGACTGCCGCGTACGTGGGAGGTCCATCCGAGATCGCCTATTTTGCGCAGCTGGAGCCCGTCTACAAGTTCTTCGGAATGCAAATGCCGGTCGTCTATCCGCGCTCGAGCGCAACGATCCTCGAAGAAAAAATAAAAAATATTATGGAGAAGTACCAGATAGGCTTCACGGACCTCTGGTCGGATATCGATCCGCTCCTCATTCGCATCGCAGAACAGGTTTCCGAAGTAAAGGTCGACAGTTTGTTCGAGCAACTCCAGAACCGGATCAAGGAGGCGGTGGCCGAGTCGCGGTTCGGGATTCAGCAAATCGATCCGACGCTTTCGGGGACCATCGACTCTACGCTTGCCCGTTTCGAGTCACAGCTTTCGGTATTGAAGGAAAAAACACAGGCGGCACAGCAAAGGCGGCAGGATATCACGTTGAAGCAGATACAGAGGGCGGCGACCCACATCTTTCCGAATTCAAATTTTCAGGAGAGAGAATTCAACGTGGTCTATTACCTGAATAAGTACGGTCCCGATTTTGTGAAGTGGCTGCGCGGGGAAATAGTCATCGACCGATTCCAACATCAGATCATTGAGCTCTAGAGCCCGGGGTCAGATGATCTTCTCCGAATCGTTGGTGAAGAAATGAGCGTTTGACAGATCGAAAGCAATCTCCAGCCTGCTGCCGGCTTTTGGCACCTCCGATGCGCCAATCCGCGAGACGTACTGCGATCCCCCTCCCGTCGTGAAATACATAAAGATCTCATTCCCCATCGGCTCAACCACCTCGATCTGCGCTTTGCACTTGCTGTATTTGGAACCATCGGATCTTTTCGCAATTGAAATGTTCTCCGGCCGGATTCCGAGCCACAGTTCCTTGCCGCCGTATGCCTTCAACTTCTTCTGATGTGTCTTTGGCAGTTCGAGAGCGACGCCGCTGCCGGCCTCAACGAAGGACATTCCCTTTGCGGTCGAAATCGTGCCGTGGAGGAAATTCATGGCGGGGCTTCCGATGAAGCCCGCGACGAACTTATTCACCGGCTTGTGGTAAAGATTCAGCGGCGAATCGGTTTGTTGGATAATTCCATCCTTCATGACGACGATCTTGTCCCCCATCGTCATTGCCTCCGTTTGATCATGGGTCACATAGATCATCGTCGCTTCGAGGCTGTTGTGCAGTTTTGATATCTCGGTGCGCATTTGAACGCGGAGCTTTGCGTCGAGGTTGCTGAGCGGTTCGTCGAAAAGGAACACCTTCGGTTTCCGAACGATCGCTCTTCCGACGGCGACCCGCTGACGCTGTCCGCCGGAGAGCGCTTTCGGTTTCCTGTCAAGATACTGCTCGATACTCAGGATACGGGCCGCCTCCCGTACACGGTCGCTGATCTCCGCTTTGGGAAATTTCCGCAGCTTCAGCCCGAACGCCATATTGTCGTACACCGTCATGTGCGGATACAGCGCATAGTTCTGGAACACCATCGCAATATCGCGGTCCTTCGGCTCTACATCGTTGACAACCTTCCCGTCAATGGTTATGGTCCCGGCGCTGATGTCTTCAAGCCCCGCGATCATGCGCAACGTGGTCGATTTTCCGCAGCCCGAAGGTCCGACCAGAACGACGAATTCCTTGTCCGCTATGTCGATGTCGACATCTTTCACAGCGACTACTCCCCCCTCGTATTCTTTCCGAACTTTTTCTAATCGAACGCTGGCCATGATATACCTCGATCAGTTTGCGAGCATGTGAAGAGTATCCCAGAAGGCCGGAAAAGAAATGTCAACGCATTCTGAGTCTTTGATAAGCGAATCCCCTTCGAGATTCACCGAGGCAACACCGAACGCCATCGCTATACGGTGATCCCCGAAGCTGTCGAAGTCAGCGGGAATTAAGCCTTTCTTGGAGCTAAATGCAAATCCGTCCTCGAATTGTTCCACCTCAGCCCCCATCAAGCCGAGATTCTCGCATACCGCGCCGATCCGGTCGCACTCCTTGTTTCTGAGTTCGAAGGCATCTCTCACTTCGAAGAATCCCTCCGCGAATGCGCCTGCGACCGCGAGGATTGGAATTTCGTCTATGATGTTCGGAATGATTGCGCCTTTGAGTGTTAGATTCGAATGGAGCAATGACGCCTTAACGATAATATCAGCAATGGGTTCGCCCCCGATCACTCGTTTATTTTCAAGGGAGATGTTGCCGCCCATAGATATCAGAACATCGAGGTAGCCAATCCGTGTGGGATTCACGCCGACGTTGCGGATAATGATTTCGGCGTTCTTGGCGATGAGTCCGGCCACCACGAAAAAAGCTGCGGATGAAGGGTCTCCGGCGATGATGAATTGCTTCGCGGGGATCCTGGTTCCACCCTGCACAGTGACGCTGGTCTTATCCCTGGAGGTGACCGGTGTGAGGCCGAGCATTCTCTCGGTGTGATCCCTGGAACCCTGCAATTCTTCAACGGTGGTTCTTCCTTCGGCGAAGAGTCCTGCGAAGAGTACGGCGGACTTGACCTGGGCGCTCGGGATAGGCAATTCGTACGTGATTCCGTGGAGGCGTTCTGCGGGAAAAATCTTCAGAGGCGCAGTGAACTTGTCGGTGCCGACAATCTGGGCCCCCATTTCAGTGAGCGGGTCGATGATTCGCTTCATCGGGCGCCTGACGAGGTATTGATCACCCGTGATTTGCGTAGGAAACTTCTGGCCTGCTAAGATGCCGGAAAGGAGGCGAATTGTGGTTCCCGAATTCCCCGCGTCGAGCATCTTATTGGGTTGCCGGTAACCGTGAAGGCCCCTCCCCTCGATTCGGAGGACATCTCCGTTGAGAGTTGCGGAGATGCCTAGCGCGCGAATGCATTCAAGCGTGCTGCGTGGATCTGCAGCATCTAGAAAGCCGCTAATCTCCGTTTGTCCCTCTGCCAGGGAGCCGATCATCATGGCGCGGTGGGAGATGGATTTATCGCCGGGGACAGTAATCTCTCCGCGGAGATGCGAAACGGAACGGAGCGGCTTATCCATACAGGATACTTCGCTCCGATGTTCCGTGATCCGGGGAGAACAGCCTTCCGCGTCTCTTAGGAGTGGGTTTCTTCCGGTTTCTTCTTCTCGGCAAGCAGAACTGCCTTTCGACTTAGGTTAAGCCGTCCCTTGTCATCAATTTCCATCAACTTGACTTCGAAAACATCGCCGACCTTTACGAAGTCAGCGACCTTCTCGATGCGTTTCACGTCCAGCTGCGAAACGTGGACAAGTCCCTCTTTGCCCGGGAGGATTTCGACAAAGGCTCCAAAATCCATGATCTTCTTGACTGTAGCCTTATAGATTTTGCCTACTTCCGGCGTTTCCGTGATGCGGCCGATCATGGCTCGGGCTTTCTCGCTCGCCTCTTTCGAAGTTGCTGCGATGACAATTGTGCCGTCGTCATCGATGTTCACTTCGGCTCCAGACTCCGAGACTATGTTCCGTATGTTCTTCCCTCCGGGGCCGATGACAGCCCCGATCATGTCGACGGGGATCTTAATCGTCGTCAATCGCGGAGCATACATGCTCAGATCCGCACGGGGGCCGGAAATCGCGGCATCCATGATATCGAGTTTGTGAATGCGCCCGGCCTTTGCCTGCTGCACTGCCCGTTCGAGGACATCGAAGGAAATTCCTTTGATTTTGATGTCCATCTGGAAAGCGGTGATACCGTCTCGCGTCCCGGCAACCTTAAAGTCCATATCGCCGAGGTGATCTTCATTGCCGAGGATATCGCTGAGGATCGCAACTCGATCGCCTTCTTTGACGAGACCCATGGCAATCCCGGCCACGGATTTCTTCAACGGAACGCCTCCGTCATACAGCGCAAGAGATCCTGCGCAGACCGTTGCCATCGAAGAGGATCCATTCGATTCCAGGATGTCGGATACCACACGAATCGTATAAGGAAAATCTTTGGCGTCCGGAATCATGCACTTAAGAGCGCGTTCGGCCAGGTTTCCATGACCGACTTCCCGCCTGCCCGTCCCGAGCCTGCCGGTTTCGCCGACGCTAAAAGGAGGGAAATTGTAGTGAAGCATGAAACGCCTGGTTGTCTTGGGAACAAGCCCGTCGAGAATTTGTTCATCGAGCTTCGTGCCGAGCGTTATCGTTGTTATTGATTGAGTTTCTCCCCGGGTAAAGAGCGCAGACCCGTGGGTACGGGGCAGAAGCCCCAGCTCGATCGAGATTGGGCGAATATCCGTGAGGCCGCGCCCGTCGAGACGCTTGTTCTTTGCGAGGATCATCTCCCGCATCTCGACTTTCTCGATGTCGTGAAGTATTTGCTCGATTGTCGTTTCCTGTTCCGGGAATTTCTCGGCGAGCGATGATACGACCTCGGCTTCGATTGCTGTGTTAGCGTTGGATCGCTCGTCTTTTGACATCACGGTGTTGACGACCGTGCGAACTTTCGCTTCCGCCAGAGATTTTACAGCCAGCAGAAGATCGGGGTTGATCTCCGGGAGGTTGACGGCTCGCTTTTGAACCTTCAGTTCCGCGGCGAGCTCCCTCTGAAGCGCGCAGATTTTCCGGATTGCTTCATGCGCAAATTTCAGTGCCGAGAGCAAATCGGTCTCGGAAATCTCCTTCGATTCACCCTCCACCATGACAACCGACTCTTCGCTTCCCGCAACGGTCATATCCATGTCGCTTTTTTCGAGTTCGGCGAATGTCGGGTTGATCAGCATGGTTCCGTCCACCCGGCCAATCCGAACTTCAGCGATCGGTCCGTCGAAGGGTGAATCCGAAATCATCAACGCTGCCGATGCCGCACACGCGCCGAGCACGTCGGCGTCGTTCTGTTGATCCGACGAGAACACACTGACGATGATTTGAGTCTCGTTGTGATATCCCTCGGGAAACATCGGGCGTATCGGCCTGTCGATGAGACGGGCGGAGAGCACCTCCTTGTCGGATGGTCTCCCCTCGCGTTTTAGGAATCCCCCCGGAATTTTTCCTGCCGAGGCCATCTTCTCGCGGTATTCGACCTGGAGGGGAAAATAGTCGAGATCATCGGAGGCATCTTTGGGGGCAACGATGGTAGCCAGCACCATCGTATCGGCATAGCGCGCCATAACGGCGCCGTCCGCCTGTTTTGCGAATCGTCCTGTTTCTAAAGAGAGGGTTTCGTTTCCTATTTTAATTTCTTTTCGTACCACCATAGTTGTAGCTTCATTCTGGTTGATTCATATTCGCGTTGAATTAGCTCATCGCGTCGTGCTACCAATTCCGGTTACTTTCGGATTTCCAGTTCCTGGATGATCTTTCTGTACCGGTCGATATTTTTCTCCATCAAGTAGTCGAGAAGCTTGCGGCGTTTGCCGACCATTCTCAACAATCCGACCCTTGAGTGGTTGTCTTTCTTGTGCTCGCCGAAATGGGCAGAGAGGGCATTGATGTTCGCTGTAAGAATGGCTATCTGCACTTCCGGTGTCCCTGAGTCGTTCGGGGACTTGCCGTACTTTTTGAGAAATTCCGCTTTCTGAGCTTTTGAAATCGCCATAGGTACTCCTTAAGAAAAGGTGATGTTATAATTGTGCTGTTTCGAAAATTCTTGTTCCCTCAATCTTGTCGCGGTTCATTTCCTGCACAAGTTCTTCCGCGGAGTTGAATTTCCTTTCCCCGCGTATACGACCGACGCATTCCACCGTCATTGCTTCTCCGTAGATGGTATCATCGAAATCGTACACATACACTTCGCAGACCTTGTCGTGGCCGTCGAAGAATGTCGGAAGGACGCCGATGCTCATCAGTCCCCGATATGTCTTTCCGCGAAAGCGGGCCTTGACAGCGTAGACGCCGTTTCCGGGAAGCAGTTTGCGCGCATCATTCACGGCGATATTCGCCGTTGGAAAGCCGAGGGAGCGTCCGCGCCTGTCCCCCTCAATGACCGTCCCGGAAAACGAATACGATCTTCCGAGCAGTCTGTTCGCTTTGTCGATGTTCCCTTCTGCAAGAGACGCGCGTATCAGCGAGCTGCCGACGACGTCGTTATCGACGAGAAGCTGTTTCTCTGCTACAACCGAGAAGCCGAATTCACGACCCAGCGCGAGCAGTTCTGCCGGGCCGGCCTCCCGATCGCGTCCGAATCCGTGATCGTAGCCCTCGATCACCTCGCTGACGCCGATACCGTCGACAATATATTCCGTGTAAAAATCGCGGAACGGTTTCCGGGAGAACTCAAACGTAAACTTGACCACAAACGTCAGATCGACTCCAAGCTCTGAAAAAAGGTCCAGTTTTTCAGCATGCGTTGTCAGCAGAGCTACCGGCGCGGCTACCTTTTTTCCGTTCTCCGTCCTCTTTGCAACGATTTCTCGAGGATGAGGTTCGAATGTTACGAGCACGCTCCGACCGCTCCGTTCCTTCGCTCTTTGGATGACTTCGCGAATGATCTTCTGATGAGCGACATGGACGCCGTCAAATGTTCCAATGGAGATGACGGAACCCTGATAGCGTTCGACCTCTTCCAATGAGTGAGCGATTTTCATCCGTTTTATTGAAGTCGGATTTTTGCGCAGCGCTGACTGAGAGAATACAACCCATCGAGATCGAGTGCTTCGTGCAAAGAGAGATCCCCGATCCGGGTTCTCCTGAGCTCCGCTAAAAAGGCGCCGCAGCCCAGCTCCTGGCCGCATTGATCAACAAGGGTCCGGATATACGTCCCTTTTGAACACACCACCCGAAAGTGCACGAACGGAAGATCGAATTTCAGCAATTCAAATTCCGAGACGCTGACCTCGCGAGGCGGTCGATCGAACGACTTCCCTTTTCGGGCATACTTGTAGAGCGGCTTGCCGGAATGCTTCACCGCTGAATACATCGGCGGCATTTGCATCTGAGCGCCGACGTGCGCACGGAATAGAGCACGCATCGCCTCTTCGGTCACGGAAGAGTAATCGCGAACATCCACTTGAGGCGTCTCGGAGTCAAGGCTCGCTGTCGTGGCCCCCAGCTGCATGACCCCCTCGTATTCCTTTTCACGTCCCGAATAGAGATCGATCTCTTTTGTCCGTTTTCCCGTGCAGAGGATCAGGAGCCCGGTTGCTTTCGGGTCGAGCGTTCCGGCGTGTCCCACTTTCTTCACGTGAAAAAGATCTCTCACCCGGTGCACGACATCGAAGGAAGTCCAATCGATCGGTTTGTCGACGAGGATCATTTCGCCTTTTTCAAAATCGAGAGCGCTGACGTCGGAGTTCAACGTGACGGGCTCACTCGGTGCCGTTATCATTCTCATGAATCTTCTTTATCAACTTTTCCAGGTTCTCGACCCGATCCATCGTGTCGTCGTGGCAGAATTGAAGCGCCGGCGTGAACCTCATGTTAAGGTGAGCAGCGAGTATGCCCCGAATGGCTCCCTTTTCGGTCTCCAGACGCGCCAGCGTTTTCTTACGCAGCTCCGGCGACCCTAAAATACTCACGTATACTTTCGCATGCTTCAGGTCCGGGGTGACCCGCACCTCTGTTACCGTACTAAAACCGAATTCGCCGCCGCTGAACTCACGGCTGATGACCGTTCCGAGTTCGTGCCGCAGGAGCGAGGCGACCTTCTCTGTTCTGAGTGACATTCTCTATCCTCGATACTGACAGAATAACTTCTCATCGGCGGCTCAAAGTTTCCGTTTTGTCTCCACGACCTTGTACGCTTCTATGATATCTCCGACTTTCAGGTCGTTGAAGTTCTCCAACCCGATTCCGCATTCGAACCCTTGTTCTACTTCACGGACGTCGTCTTTGAACCTCCTCAGCGACGCGAGGCCGCCGTCGAAAATGGAAACGCCGTCGCGCAGGAGCCGAACCTTGTTATTGCGGACAACTTTGCCGTCGGTAACGTAGCATCCGGCGATCATTCCGATCTTCGGGACTTTGAACGTCTCGCGCACCTCGATGGTAGCGGTGACTTCTTCCGAGAGCGTCGGAGCGAGCAACCCTTCGAGGGCATTCCGGACCTCATTGATGGCATCGTAGATAATGTTGTAGAGGCGGATGTCCACTTTTTCGTGCTCGGCAAGTCTCCGTGCGTTCAAGTTGGGACGCACGTGGAATCCGACGATGACGGCATTCGAAGCGGCGGCGAGCAGCACGTCCGTCTCCGAAATTCCGCCGACTCCTTTATGAATAACCCTGATCTTGACTTCATCGGTCGATAATTTCATCAACGAGTCTGCCAGAGCTTCCACCGAACCATCGACATCGCCCTTGACGACAATCGAAAGTTCGCGCACTTGCTGGCCGGCTTGTATCTGTTCCGATATTTCGTCGAGCGTGACGAAGTGTATTTGCCGGAAATCCTGTTCCCGCTTCAATTGCTGACGCTTGATGCTGATTTCGCGGGCAACCCGGTCGGATTCGACCGCGATGAACTGGTCGCCGGCCTGCGGTATACCGTCGAAGCCGAGAAGCTGCACTGGTGTTGATGGTCCGGCAACCTCTGTACGGCGGCCTCTTTCGTCGAACATCGCCTTCACTTTGCCGCTGAATATCCCGCCGACGAACGGATCTCCGATCCTTAGCGACCCTTTTTGGACGAGAACGGTCGCCAGAATACCTTTTCCCTTGTCGATCTGAGCTTCGACGACGGCTCCGCGAGCGGTTCGGTTCGGATTGGCCTTAAGGTCCAGTACCTCGGCCTCTAACAATATTTTCTCCAGCAGCAATTCGACATTCAATCCCTTCTTCGCGGAGACCTCCACGCACTGGTATTTTCCGCCCCACTCCTCAACGAGAATGCCCTTGTCTGCAAGCTGCTGCCGAATCCGGTCCGGGTTGGCCTCCGGCTTGTCGATCTTGTTGATTGCAATAATGATCGGTACGTTCGCGGCCCTCGCATGACTTATCGCTTCGAGGGTCTGAGGCATGACGTTGTCCTCTGCCGCAACAACCAGAACGACGATATCAGTCAGCTGGGCTCCGCGGGCGCGCATTGCGGTAAAAGCTTCATGGCCTGGTGTGTCCAGGAAAGTGATAGTCTTTCCCGAATCGAGGCTTACCTCGTAGGCGCCGATATGCTGCGTAATTCCGCCAGCTTCGCCGGCGACAACGTTTGTTCGCCTGATGTAATCGAGCAGCGAAGTCTTTCCATGATCAACGTGTCCCATGATTGTGACGACGGGAGCACGGTGCAGAAGGGTTTCGGGCAGGTCAGGTTTGTCCTCGAGCACATCGACCGTGAACTCCTCGTGAAACTCTACCTGCAATCCGAACTCGTCGACGACGAGCAGAATGTTGTCCTTATCGAGACGTTGATTGATAGACACCATGAGACCGAGCCCGATGCACTTTGCGATGACATCGGCAACCGGAACATTCATCAGGGCTGCGAGCTCACCGACGGTAACATATTCCGTTACGCGGAGTTTCCCCTCTTCACCTTGTGATTCTTCGAGGATTCGTGCCTGTTCTTCTTCGCGCTCTCGTTTCCGCTTCTTCCTGTTGACAGCACGCAGACTGACGACAGATTCATCCATCCCGGCGAGCGTGCGTTTGATAGCCTCGTTCACCTGAGTATCGTCAACCTCGTGGGTGCGGAGCTTTTTCTTTTTCTTCTTCTTTTTGGACTCGTCTGTCTCGGTTTCGACAGGCTCCTTTACTTTTTCATCTTTGACTTTTTTCTTCTTCTTCTTCCGCTTGCGCTGCTCCTCGGTCTCCGAAGCAGCTGCTCCGGGACGGGTCCCTTTTTCCGGGGTTGCGGGAGCCTGTTTCAACTCCATCCTTCCCTTGATCGTCAAGCCCCTGCGACGGGCGCTTAATTCGTCGAGCGGAGAGGTATATAATTTTTCGCCCTTCTTTTTTCGGGCCGCGGCTTCAGCCTTTGCTGCGTCAGTCTCTTCGCTTGGGGCAGGCGCTGCTTTTGCAGCGGGGCTCTCAACCGGAGTGACTTTTTCCTTTCCAGGCTCTTCTTTTGCGGCAGGAGAGACCGCTTCTTCCGCCAGCGGCGGTGGGGCAACCTGGGTTTCGAGCAATGCAGGAGCTTCCTCATCATTCTGAACTGAGGCGAGCGGCTGAGCCACGAGTTCTTCCGCCTTCCTCTTTGTCTCTTCCTCTTCGGTCTCCTTCTTCTTCTCAGCAGTTTTGCGTTTCGTCTCCTTGATTTCTGCAATCTTCCGCTGGTGCCGATCGGCGACATCTTTGTCTTTTTTGAAATGCGCCATGATATCCTTCATCATGTCGCTTTCGACGACCGACATCGGACCTTTGATCGAGTATCCCTTTTTCGTGAGGAACTCGATAATCGTCCCGCTCGCGAGATTCAGCTCTGTTGCAAGCTTGAATATCTTGATTTTCTTTTCAGTGGCTTCCGTCATTCAAATTCCTTGAGTAAAGCGAAGAAAGTTAGGTCTGTGAATTGATCGTTCTGCTTATGCGTCACGTCGTTTCTGCCTCTTCCTCCTTTTCGGGTTCTGTCTTCTCTGCTGCAACGGTCTCAGCTTTCTCTTCAGCAACGGGTTGTGCCGCCGGCGCCGGAGCAGCTTCTTTTGCCTCAGCTGCGCTCTCGTCTCCATCATCGACTTCGGCTTCCTCAAATTCCTTTTTGATGAGCGCGACGATTTCTTTCAGTTTCTCTTCGTCGACTTCAAGCTCTTCCACCAGGTCGGGAAGCTTCGCGCTGATGACCTGCTGCGCCGTATCGTAGCCGTTCTCGATGAACTTGTCATAGATCTCATTGCCGATCTCGTCGCGGAATTCAATCAATTCAATGTCGTATTCCGCCCCTTCTTTTACCAGCTGCAGGTCAAACCCGGAGAGCTTGCCTGCGAGGCGAATATTTTGTCCTCCCTTTCCGATCGCGAGAGAGACCTGGTCATCGGCGACAAGGATTGTCGCCTTTTTCATTTCGAGGTCGAGCTCAACTTTCTTTAACTTTGCCGGAGCGAGTGCACGGGTGATCATGACCAGCGGTTCGTCGCTGAAGTTGATGACGTCGATGTTTTCGTTGTTCAGCTCGCGGACGATGGCATGAATGCGGACGCCCTTCATTCCAACGCATGCGCCGACGGCGTCGATCCGGTCGTCGTGCGATTCAACGGCAACTTTGGCGCGGTCGCCGGGTTCGCGCGCAATGCCTTTGATCTCGATGATGCCGTCGTAGATTTCCGGTATCTCAATCTCAAAGAGGCGCGCGAGAAATTTTGAATCCGCCCTCGAAACAATGACGGTCGGATTGCCCGAATTTTTCCGGACTTCCTTAATGATCGCACGAATCGTGTCGCCCTTCTTATACCGCTCCTTCTGAATCTGCTCGCTTTTGGGAAGGACCACTTCATTCTTGTTATGCATAATAAGGATTTCGTTCTTCCGGATCTGATAGACTTCGCCGACCAGGATCTCGCCAATCGTGCTGCTGTACTCGTTGTAGATAAGTTCCTTTTCGAGTTCCTTTATCCTCTGGTTCAGATTCTGTTTCGCGGCGATGATCAGTCTGCGGCCGAAGTCTGCCAGATTGATGATCTCGACATAGTCTTCGCCTACATCCAACGGCTCTCCCGATTTCTTTCTGGCTGTTTCCACGTCTATCTGCAGCACCGGATCCACGACGGTCTCAACAACCTCTTTCTCCAAATAGATTTCAATGTCCCCTTTCTCCATGTTGACGACGACGTCGAACTTGGCTTCGAGCCCATACTTCTTCCTCACCATCATCCCAAAGATATCTTCAACAATGCCGACGAGGATATCCTTGTCGATGGACTTTTCTCGAACCAAAGAAGAAAATGATTCGACAATTTCGTAATTCATTGAATCCTCCAAAATAGAAATAATAAATCGTCCCGGTTCAACCCTACTTAAATTGCGGGACCACAAATGCTTCTTGAATACCGTCCAGTGCGAAAGTAAGGACTTCCTTCTCCTTTGTGGCAATCGTCAGAGACGACGGCGACACTTCTTTCAGGATGCCGGACGAAATCGCTGTTCCATTTTCAACTCTGCTGACTATCTTGATCTGGCGGCCGATGTTCTTGGTAAATTGCCGCGGCAGCTTGAG
Organism: uncultured Chitinophagaceae bacterium; assembly: GCA_964384415.1. GTDB lineage: Bacteria > Bacteroidota > Ignavibacteria > UBA10030 > UBA8401 > JAGVPT01. The sequence continues at coordinate 29,179 of CAYLMV010000005.1, forward strand.
CGGCCTCTCTAAACCCGGGGATGATACTTCAATTCTGTATCGGCCCGGGATAATGTTCAGTCTGTCCAATTCTGTTGAGAGCTGCCTGCTGACAAGAGCGCATTGATCTGCGGTGACTCCCTGGTCGGTATCGATAAAAACTTGAACAATGGAGCTTCCTCTTTCGCTTCGAACAGCCACTTCGACGAGATAACCGTCGAAAGGACGAAGAGCCGGTTCTGTTGCCTCAGAAATTTTGCTAATTTGCTCTGATTTCATCGATTCCGATACTATCAAAAAAAAGTCCCGCTAAAGGCGGGACTTTGTGTTGCAGTGAATCTAATCTACAAAACGACGGGATAAGAAGCAAGAGAAAAATATAGCGGTGTGCTGCTTGAATATTTTGAATTGAGGCCAACAGAAGCCCGACAAAAACGCTCGGGAATGGCGAATTTCAAGAATCGTCACGTCAGCAAGTCTCTAGCGGATGTTCAGACAGTAGCAACGCCAAAAAAAATTATGTCTCTCCGCATTCCGAATCAAACCCTGAGCGAGAGATCCACGTCCGGTTCGGATCTTTAGCGGGCATCACCCCGATGAAAAGCAGGCACCATGCTGACATCGCTCACGCTGATTTGCTCTCGCACTGAAAAGGGTTTGGACCAGATCAGAAAAATGCCCGCACTTCCGCTTTCGCAGTGTGGATGACATTGCGTCCCGGTTCAGATCGTCCGGTATATTGAACCGATGACTGCAAATTGCCGCTCAGCTTGTAATCAAACGTCAGCCCCCAAAGAAATGTTTTGCCCTCCGCCCTCCCTCCCGTCAATTCAAACGGCAGGATTATCAGCGGAGTATTGTTCTGGAGCAGGATTTCTTCGCGCGACAGATCGAAGCGAATCTGCCCCGCTCCCCTGAACGAGATGACCGTCCGAAAGGACTGAACATTCAAATCAGCTGCCAGGGGTCCGGGAAGGTAAGTGTCCACAGATCGAGACACCTCGATCTTAAATCCTACTTCCACGTTTTGTTCCGGACGATACGAAAAGTCGGAGCTGATATCGTCCGAACTAATGACGCGCGTTTCACCGCTTGCCGCCGGAGCGAAAAGATTATCCTGCTTGTTTGCATAGTCGATTTGATTCGAGAGTTCCGGCTCGAATTGAAAGCGGGCGCGGATCGACCGTTCACGGCTGTAATTCTGTTCGGCTCCGGTGCTGTATGTGCCGTCTCCCATTCGCTGCAAGTACCGAAAGCGAAAGGAATAGTCGGGACGATTCTCAAACAGAAACAGATCCTGCTGGAAGAGCTGACTGCCCAAGATGGTTGTCGCCGGGTTAAGGAAATGACTCATATCGAGAAGATAGATCTGTCTTGTCACAGGGTCAGAACTCTTCTCTTCAATGCGGATATAACTTTCCGTCGACACGGCCGCAAGAGCTTTCTCCCCCCATCCCGACGGCGACGTGATGAATTTCGCGGGGGCAAGCCGAAGGCGGGTGGATGTTTTTACGTCGATGACCGGATAAAGCTGATCGGTCGGGACCGTAATGATGACATAGTCACCGTCATATCGCGCAAGTTGAAAATCTCTCTCATCGGTGACATCGACTTTGCCGTTGCCGTTTCCGTCTACCCAGATATACTGCCCCTCTCCCTTTTGAACCTGGTAGAATACCCTCTGGAGCTGTGCCGACCGTTCCGTCGAAGCTTCGTAAAAAACATCCGCATCGACGCCTCGCTGCAAAGGAGTGTAGCGCGATTCAGTCCTGACGAGGATTGTCTGGGCATCTCCATTGGCGAGCCTGAATTGATCTAGATACGACAACTTCCGCAGCACTACATCGACCGAGGAAGAAATATTCCGTGTCTCCGGCAAAGCCCATCCATACGTTTGAGTGATCGATTGAGATTGATGTTTCAAATCCCCCGCCAATGGTGCGTCGTTGTCGCGCACTTCCAATTCGGAGGAAAAGTTCATCCCGTAGAATCCCTTCAACGTCAATTTTGGGGCAACGGTTGTGAAAGAAAAACTCGCCGCATCGAGTGAATCGGGAGTGTTGGTTTGTATGGAACGGAATTCCCGTTCGAATCGGAAGCTCGGGGTTATTCCATGGAGCGCATACTCTGCACCTCCCTTTTGCCTCGTCCAATCGTCGGTGCCGGCGACGGAGGCTTGAGAGCTTCTGATATCTTCAATTGTGTAATCGACTTTTGGAAGAGAATCGCCTTCCATCCGGAAGAACGCCTCGCTGCGATCGGCAGAGAATTGCGTTCCATGTTCATTTGAGCCGAGAGACCCTCCCACCGAGATAGACTTCACTGGGTTATAGGTGACTGCGGCTTCTCGAATCTCCTCCGAAACAGGCTGGATGTTCACTGTGCTATCGAGACTCCATTTGCGGCCGAATTCCACCTCATCGATTCTGTCGATAGGGTTGAAATTCTTGTTGATATACCGGTCCGACAATGAGAGGTTGAACGAGCCGATGGAGCGTCCGCCGATCTTCACATCTTTAGGAGAATAGGTTGTCGAGAACTTCATTGCTTCTCCTGAGATCGCATCTCCCGGCGCAAAACGATTGGGATCGAGGCTGCTCCCGGCAAACTCCCCTGTGACGGTCAGGTTTTTGACTGGCTCGAAGCTGGTGTTTACATCTGCGACCTGTTGCAGCTGAGGCGCAGGCAGAACGACGATAGGAAGATAGTCTCCCGCACGGGGACCAACGTAAAGATATTGACCGAGCAGTTGATGTGTGTAGTCGCCGAGCCCGGCGCCGACGTACGTGAATGAGACATTAAACTGTGCCTCTGGCGTGCCGGGGGAAAATCGGTAGAATCTCACGGGAATTCCTTGGATCGTACTGTCCACAACCGCATATTGCCCCCGACCAATCCCCAATGAATCGACTCCCACCGAATCTGCTCCGCTTCGGGCGGCAATTTTGCCACCGCTTTGTGCAAGAAGGCTCTTATCAGCATCGCTCAAACTTATATCTATGGGGGAACTTGGGTCGTCTCCCTCCCGAGTGTACGAGATTGAGAATTTGAGTCGATCCGAAACGGCCTTTGAATCTTCTTCCACCGAAAAAAAATTCCTCGTGTACGATTGATCGGTGTATTGAAAGTCCACCACAATACGTGAGATGCCGGTAATTAACCTCCTGGAAGAAAAGGTGATCTGGCTGCTTGAATAATCTATTGAATAGTCATTTGTTTCCCCCCTTGTCATCAGGTTGCCGTCAACGTAGACCTTTTCCGTTCCGGCAATGATGATGATGTTGTTCTCGTTGTTCTTGCCGTAAAGCCGGTATGGGCCCTGGACTCCTTCGATTCCTGGAAACTGATTCGTGTTGAATTTCCCGCGGGAAGTGGCATCGGAAACCGTTACGGAGCTGGATAATCCTGTCCCGTCGAAAGCCGCAACTCCCTTGGCGCCCTGCAATTTGCGGCTGAGTCGGTTGAATTCGCCCTGACCTTCATCCAGGTAGAAATCTCCCAACGTCGCCTCATATTGATTGCTCCTGACCTCGACAAAGACATTGTCCAGTTCTTGCAGTGTTTGGGTGTTTCCCTCGGGCTGGATGGGAGTGTTCTCGTCGGTAAGGGCTGCGAGGATCTCGACGTCTGGCGAAAGTTTCCCGGCGAATTGGAGACGGAACCCTGAATTGACGGTCAAATCCTGGTTCGTTCCCACCGTGAACCCCCTGAAAATGCTTCCGCTCTTTTGAAGGTCGTTTCCAAACAGGTTGCTCAACGGGGACGACGTGGACTTCGTATTGACAACTCCCCCTTTCCCGCTAGCGCTTGTATCATGACGGACAGCGTACTCTTTGTGACGATAAATAGATTGAAATGTGAACGGTAAAAAATTATAAAGCACGATGATAGTGTCTTTGGCGAAACTGGAATCCTTCCTTTGTTCAAGATGAATCCGGACAGTTCCTTCGGCGTATCGCATTGAATATTCCTTGTAGAGCGTAAGCTTCCGCGCGCCAAAATAAACAGACTCGGAGCCGGGAATGATCAGGTCGTGAGAAAGTCGGAAGGTAGTATCAGCGCGGCTAAGCGAGAACTTGTCCTGCGTTGGAGCATTGGCGTACAAGGATTGAGCTTTTGCTGCTCCCGACATTGCGGAGAGAGAAAGGACCGCGAAGAAGAGTGTAAAAAGTATTTCGGAGATGTGCTTCAAAGGAGCCGGTTCCAATATACATAGACCCAGATCGTAGAAATATGGTACGTCTCCTCCGAATCAGTGGCAGCTGAACATCTTAAACAAAAAAGTCATCTTGCAGCGGCTCGATGACTTTCGTACCAAAGGAGGGACTCGAACCCTCACCTGGGGTAAGCCAGACTGGATTTTGAGTCCAGCGCGTCTACCAATTCCGCCACTTTGGCAATTCTTTGACCAATATACGAAACTTCTCTGCTTCAGGCAAGATCATTCAAGGCAACGCGTGTTATCGATAACTGAACTCCGATGCCAATGTCCCTCAATTTTGTAACCCGTAATCTTGCCATCCTGTAATCTCGCAATTTGCAATCTTGTAATCGTGCAATCCGCTCTCTAACATCCCTACCGCTGAATTTGGTACTCGAACGTAAGAGCGGCCCAAACTCCAACCGGCGTTCCCTTCACCACGGCGGGCGAAAACTCCCATTTCATTGCAGATGCTACCGAGCTTTGGACGAAGACTGAATCCGAGCATTCAGCAACTTCCCATTTTTGCGGGATTCCCTCTTTGTCGATCCAGAGTCTCAATTTCACCGAGCCCTGGAGATGCTGGGAGTACGCACGCGGAGGATATTCAGTTGTTGCACGGGTCAGAGGGATCGGCATTTGATCGATCAATGCTCTCTGCAACGCTGTCGTATCTACTCGATCAACAGATCCGACGAATACAGAATCTCTTTCGATGGTAATTGCGGCCACAGTGTCGACAGCCGCCTGGAGGAAACGTTCAGCAGGAAGTTCAATTAATGGCGCCGATGCAACCGCTTCTTTCGGAGCGGATTCTTCCTTGTGTTTCCACACAGAAACTTTGATAGCCCCGAAATCCTTGTTGACTCCCTCAAGCGAATCGATGCTGAGAGAAATTATCTGAGCTATTTTGTACTTAGTTATTTCAACATAAAGAGTTCTTCCTTCGAACTTAAGTATTTTACCCATGAAGGGTTTTCCATGGAGAGGTACGATCTCGTCCCTGTAGTCCGGCTTCTGTTGTTGAACTTGTGCGGTTACGTTTGAGGGTAGAGCCAATCCGCCAATGAAGATCAAGCTCAAGAAGTTTTTAAACGAAATTCTGTTCACTTTTTTGTGGGCCTTTCGTAAAGGTAGGCGAGCGCAGTCAGTCTGCTTCCCCCGCCATCACACACAGCATATTGTCCTCCACTCCAAATAGAAGCACCGCCATGTTCGCCCTTTTTGTTGATAGCATAGAATTTCACGTCAAAGTTTGGCCGCCCTGCTTCATCGAGAAGCCTCCTCTCCAGTGTGTGCTCCGCAATTCTCTTGCATGCAAGGATGCAGGATTCCTCCGGACTCTTTCCCTGCCCCATGTACTCGACAATCATGACACTGCTGCAGTTGAGAAGGTTTGCTTCTCCCCTGCCGGTCGATCCGGCAGCACCGACCCGGTTGTCGACATACAGCCCAGCGCCGATAATCGGAGAATCTCCTACGCGCCCGGGTATTTTGTATGCAAGCCCGCTCGTGGTTGTTACGCCTGAGAGATTACCGGCTAAGTCTATGGCCAGACAGTTGATAGTTCCATATGTCTGAAGTGCCTTCCGGATCCCTTCTCCGATGTTTTTATCTTCGATGGAATGCGGAGGCAAGTAGTCATCCTGATTGCTCAGGGCCTCTTTCCATCTCACCCATTCCTCGCGCGATTGATCAGTCAGGAGGTTCTCCTCGATAAAGCCGTGCATCCTGGCAAACTTCAAAGCGCCTTCGCCGACAAGGAGCACGTGGTCTGTCCGTTCCATAACTACTTTTGCGACCTTGGAGGGGTTCTTGATGTTTTTAAGCGAAGCGACTGCCCCGGCCCGGTGGGACGGGCCATGCATGACCGATGCATCGAGCTCCACTTCTCCGTCGGCGTTTGGAAGTCCCCCAAGCCCCACCGACATGTCGTTAGGATCATCTTCGACGATGTTGACGGCAGCAATTGTTGCGTCGATCGCATCGCTCCCGGACTGGAGAAGCTGTCCTGCTTTTTCAATCGCATGCAGTCCGTTGGCGCTCGATATCACCAACCCACGCTGGCCTGGCGAAAGGGCTTCACCCGCCATCGATAAGCTTTCCCGCGAAGCAATAGATGACCCCAAACCGATCAAAGCTGCTCTTCTAAGAAAACTCCGTCGCGAACTGAGGTATGACATGGAATCCTCCTCGATATATTTCCGGGACTACAGGCCTTTCGGCATCACTTAGTTGTGAACGCTGTCAGTTTCCCGATGCGTACGCCCTGTTGAGAAGAGTTGCCAGATGGATAACTTCCGCATGAATCTCCTGCGTCTCTAGCCCATACTTCATTTGCGTAATGCATCCGGGGTTGTTTGCCACGATGATCTCGGCTTCCGTGGATGCAACGTTCTTCATTTTTCGTTCCAAAAACTTCATCGAATCGTCGTATCTCACGATATTGTAGATTCCGGCGCTGCCGCAGCACCATGATGCCTCGGGTAACTCGACCAATTCAAGTCCGGGAATCGACTGCAGAATTGCGCGGGGCTGTTCGGTGATTCGCTGGGCGTGGGCTAAGTGGCAAGCGTCGTGATAGGTGACGCGCTTCTTGTACGGCTTCATTGGCTTCTTGAAATCGATTGCGACCAGGAATTCGGTGAGGTCTTTCACTTTTCGCGAAAAAACCTCTGCTTTCTCCTTATATGCCGGATCGGATGACAAGTAACGTTCATATTCCTTCATGAACGCTCCACAACCGGCTGAGTTCGTGATGATCCATTCCGGATTGTAACTCAGGAAGAGGTCGATGTTGTGGCGGGCGAGTCTCTCAGCGCTGGAAATGTCTCCGTTATGAGCTTGCAGCGATCCGCAGCATTCCTGGTCTTGAGGGATGAGGACCTCGCAATCGTTGTGCAGAAGTATCTCGATGGTATCGCGATCGACATCAGCAAAAGCCACGTTCATGATACAGCCGGTCAGGAAGGCGACGCGATGTTTGATCGGCCCGGCTGGTTTCAGGATCTCTGCGGCCGATTCGTCAAAAAACACGCTGTCAATTCTGGGCGAAAGGGGTTCAAGGGCGTGAAGCTTCGGTGCGATAAACTTGAAGATGGCGGACCTGTTTAGCCGACGGCTCCAATCGGTCCGCTGAAACAAACGGAGCAATCTGGCAACACTCTTCAGATTGTTTTTCGACGATAGAATCCGGCCGAGAAACAGGCGCTTCATCACCTTTTCAAACCATGACACTTTGCCCTGTTGAAAGATCTGCACTCTGGCACTCTCGACGAGCGCACCGTACTTCACTCCGGCCGGACAAGCAGTCTCACAGGCCTGGCAATCCAAACAGAAATTCATCTCCTCAATAAATCCCTTAGTCAGTTTCAATTCCCCGTCCGAGACTGCTTTGATCATTCTGATGCGGCCCCGCGGAGATGATTTTTCGAGCCCGGTGATCGCATACGTAGGACACGTCGGAAGACACAAGCCGCAGTGCATGCATTGTGTGATGAAATCGTCGTCGGGGACATTGCTTCCGACGAATGCGCTTGCCGGTGTTGCGGTTCCTTTCAAGTCCATGCACCCAGCTGTTCAAATTTCAAAATCTGATCCCGGCTCGTCGGCATGTTTCCCTCGCATCGCGGACGAAGTGAGAAGATCTTTCCAGGGTTCAGCACGCTATTCGGATCGATGACCGATTTGATCGATCGCATCATTTCAACGGCGGGAATGCCGGCGAGTGAAGGGAGAAACTTCTTCTTGGCCAGGCCGGTGCCATGTTCGCCGCTGATCGTCCCCCCCATTTTTATCGACTCATTGAAGATTTCGTCGAACGCTGCTTCTGCCCGTTTTATCTCTGCGGCGTCGCGTTCGTCCGTAAGGCAGGTCGGATGAAGATTGCCGTCTCCGGCGTGGCCAAAAATTCCGAAAAGAACGTCATGGTTGCGGGCAATCGCTTCGATCCGTTCGAGCATGGCTCTCACTTCGCTTCGCGGAACGGTGACATCTTCCAGAATCGTCGTAGGCTTCACCCGGGCAAGAGCTGAAAATGCCGCGCGCCTGGCAGTTTTTAACTTGAAGGCTTCAGCTTCGTCTCGTGCCGTCTTCAGTTCGACGCAATGGTGTCCTTTGCAGAGATCGGCGATCACCGCGGCATCTTCTGCGACGACGGCTGAATGCCCGTCTACTTCAATCAGCAAAAGTGCTTCCAGGGAAGTTGGAAGTCCGAGGTGAGCGTATTCCTCAACGCACTGAATGGTCGTGCGGTCGAGGTATTCAATTGTCGCCGGAATGATGTGCGCGGCAATGATCGCGGAGACCGCTTCGGCGGCATCATTTCGGCTCATAAAATATGCAAGCATCGTTCTGCTCGATGCCGGTTTTGGAATAAGCCGCAGAAGAATCTTCGTAAAAACTCCGAGTGTGCCCTCCGATCCGACGAAGAAGTCTTTCAAATTATACCCAGCGACATCTTTCATAGACTTCCCGCCGGAAAAAATAATTTCGCCGTTCGGTAGGACTGTCTCCAAACCGAGCACATAATTCTTTGTGACGCCGTACTTCAGGCCCCGCAATCCCCCGGCATTTTCGGCAATATTGCCGCCAATGGTGCAGACGGTCATACTGCCAGGATCGGGGGGATAGAAAAGATTTTGCTGTTCGGCCGCCTTGTGGATATCGGCAGTAATCACTCCCGGTTCGACAGTGATAGTGAGATTGTTTGCATCGATCTCAAGGATCTTGTTCCAACGCGACATCACGAGCACGATCGAATTTTCTACCGGAATCGACCCGCCGCTTAATCCCGACCCCGACCCGCGGGGAACAACCGCGAAATGTTCCTGGTTGGCGAGTTTTAGAATTGCAGCGATCTGTTCTTTCGTTTGAGGGATGACGACTGCTTCCGGGAGCCTGCCGAGGAGCGGTGTTCCATCGTACGAATAGGCGATCTTATCTTCTTGGGAATCGAAATAGTTGGCCGCTCCGACGATCTGAGAGACTTTTTGGAGGACTGTCGATGCAATCATTGGAGTTGCGTGCAGTGCGAGGGAATTGCGTTGAACATCCGCGGCAGAATCAGTACATTGACAATAATTACGCTATGATACCAAATTCGATTCCGAAAGTCAACGAATTGCAAAGGAGTTACAATGAGTAAACTTCAACGTCGATCGTGGGCGGAACCATTCAAGATCAAGGTTGTCGAACCGCTAAAAATGACGACACCGGAAGAACGCCTTAAGGCCATCGCAGAGGCAGGCTACAACACGTTTCTTCTCCGGTCAGAAGACGTCTACATCGATTTGCTTACCGACAGCGGCACCAACGCCATGAGCGACTACCAGTGGGCGGGCATGATGCAGGGAGATGAAGCATATGCAGGAAGCAAGAACTATTATCATCTCGAAGAGAACGTGCAGAAGTACTACGGCTACAAGCATCTTGTTCCGACACATCAGGGACGCGGCGCCGAACATATCATCTCAAAGCTCCTGATCAAACCGGGAGATTTTGTTCCCGGAAATATGTATTTCACGACCACGCGGCTTCATCAGGAACTGGCCGGCGGAACGTTTGTCGACGTTATCGTCGACGAGGCACACGATGCACAAAGCCTTCACCCTTTCAAAGGGAATGTCGATCTGCAGAAACTGGAAGACCTGATCAAGAAAGTCGGAGAGAAAAAGATTGCGTACGTCACGGTAGCGGCGACGGTGAATATGGCGGGCGGACAGCCTATTTCGATGGAGAACCTGCGGCAGGTGCGGGAGCTGACATCGCGACATCACATAAAAGTCATTCTTGATGCGACGCGCGCCATGGAGAATGCGTATTTCATTCAAGTGCGGGAAAAAGGCTATGAGAACAAATCCATAGCCGCTATCCTGAAAGAAATGTGTTCATACTCGGACGGTGCCACGATGAGCGGCAAGAAAGATTTGCTGGTGAACATCGGCGGATTCCTTGCGTTGAATGATTACGAGGTTTTCGAAGAGGCCCGCAACATGGTTGTGGTCTATGAAGGTCTCCACACGTATGGAGGGATGGCGGGACGCGACATGGAGGCGATGGCCCGGGGCATCGAAGAAGGAGTTCAGGATGCGCACATCAAAGCGCGCATCGGCCAGGTTGAATACGTCGGTGAGAAACTGCAAAGCATCGGCATCCCTATCGTCCTGCCGATCGGAGGCCATGCCATCTTCCTCGACGCGAAGAGATTTTTGCCGCACATCCCCCAAATCGAGTTCCCTGCTCAGAGGCTTGCAGCAGAACTATATTTGGATTCGGGCATCCGGTCCATGGAACGAGGAATCGTGTCTGCCGGACGTAGCAAGACCGGGGACCACTATTTTCCAAAACTTGAGCTTGTCCGGTTAACGTTCCCGCGCCGGGTCTATACGCAGGCGCATTGTGATGTTACGGCAGAATCGGTCGAGGCGGTGTTCGAGAAGCGCGATAAGATCAAAGGCCTGAAGATGGTCTATGAACCGAAGTACCTGCGATTCTTTCAGGCGCGGTTCGAACTCCTCTGACGGGGTGCGGCGACATCGCCAGAGATCCCCTCGGCGCAGCTCACGCCCGTCAATTAAAAAATCCGAACATGATGCCGGCAGTGATCACCGGTCCGTTCGTTTTTAAATTGTCAGGGACTCCGAGAATTTCCTTGTCGTCCTCAAGTTTCCACGAGGCTCCGGTCATATACGGATAGCTCACGCCTACGCGGAGCTGGAACCAGCGGAGGAGCGCGTACTCTATCTTCACACTCGGCTGAAGTGTGAAGAACGAACCGTTGAGATGGCGGGTAACGTTGATGGTTGAATCGTTATTCCCCAGCTCATTCCAGATCTGACCCCACTGTTTGTACTTCCCGTCATCGCTTGTAGTGGTGATATCGATACTGCCTCCGCCGATGGTCAACCCAACTGCAAAGTCAACTCGATCTCCGAGCGGGACGACATAATCGATGAGAAACCCGCCGTAGGAGACGTGGTAGCTCACATCCTTTTTGATATTTGTCACCGGGTCGTATGAAGTAGCCGTAATGGTTCCGGTCACGCCGCTTCCCCCCATTCGAACGTTTCGCAGGAACATTATATACCCGTAGCCTTCTCCGCCCGCCATGTACATCGGCTCTTTCTTAAACGCCGGGATTCCGGCGGTCGTCAGCGCGCTGTTGATAGCATCGAAGTTGAAGAGGGCCCAGGCCGGGGTAAATCCGCCGGCACCTCCGACCTTGATCTTTGACCTTCTGTAGCGGCCGCTTTCGTACGTGGTATCTTCGTCTTGTGCAAAAGTAACTGATGCAAGAATCACGAGAAGTCCTAAAACGGTGAGAATTCGGTTCATGGTAATGTCCTTTCGGTTCGACGTGGG
>CAYLMV010000005.1:40820-63392 GCA_964384415.1 uncultured Chitinophagaceae bacterium
GTCCTAAAACGGTGAGAATTCGGTTCATGGTAATGTCCTTTCGGTTCGACGTGGGGAATACATCTGCAGGAACTACGAAAAAAGAGGCGGAATTGTTGCGTTAGCCGAGTGTCTTCTAGAAGCCATCTCAAAAATGCCTGATCATCTCTTTCTGAAGGAACACTGGCTGATCATTGTCATCCTGAACCCCGCCGTTCTTCCGACGGGGTGATGAATCCATAACAATAGCACAGCTTGAATCTACAAGGCTTCCATGTCAAAGATGCTTCGCGGAGTTTTCCCCGCTAAAAGCGGGGCTCAGCATGACAAGCACGATTGCATTGAAGTAATTATTCATTTCTGAGATTGGTTCTAGTAACGAGGCATTGCCGGATCGATACGCTCAGCCCACTCATCGATGCCGCCCACAAGATTCTTTATCTTTCGGAATCCGGCTTGTTTCATGAACTCTACTGCCTGGCGGCTTCGGCCCCCTACTTTGCAGTGGACGATGATTTCTTTGGCCGTATCGAGTTCATTGATCCGTTTTGGAAGATCACGCAGCGGAATAAGATAGCCGTTAAGGTTGCAGATCTGGTACTCTTGCGGCTCACGGACGTCGAGAATAAACAGATCTTCCTTGTTGTCGAGCCGCTTCTTGAGATCATCGACCGAAATCTCGTACTGCTGCTCCCGCGCATATGCATCCCAGCCGGGTTGAACGCCGCAAAACGCCTCATAATCTATGAGTCCGGTGATCGTGCGATGCTCGCCGCACACCGGGCAATCCGGATTTCTTCTGAGCTTCAACTCGCGGAACTTCATCTTCATAGCATCGAAGAGAAGCAGCCTTCCAATGAGCGGCTCTCCCCTTCCGATGATGAGCTTCACAGTCTCGTTCGCCTGAATGGTTCCAATGATGCCGGGAAGGATGCCAAGAACTCCCCCCTCGGCGCAGCTTGGGACGAGTCCGGGCGGAGGCGGCTCCGGATACAGGCAGCGATAGCATGGGCCGTCTTTTGTTGCAAAGACCGATGCCTGGCCTTCAAACCGGAAGATGCTTCCGTACACGTTGGGCTTTCCCGTCAGTACGCAGGCGTCGTTGACAAGATACCTGGTCGGAAAATTATCCGTACCGTCGACCACAACATCATACTTGGAAAATAGCTCGAGCGCGTTGCCCGAGTTTAAGTGCATCTCGTACGTCTCCACTTTTACGAAGGGATTGAGGCCTTCAATCCGCTCTTTCGCCGACGCGAGCTTCGGCCGTCCGACATCTTTTGTGGAGTGAATGATTTGCCGCTGCAGGTTGGAATAATCAACCACATCGAAGTCGACGATGCCGATGCGGCCGACTCCTGCGGCGGCAAGGTACAAACCTAACGGCGAGCCAAGACCGCCGGCGCCGATCAACAGAACGCTCGCAGCCTTTAGTTTTTTCTGACCATCCATCCCCACTTCCGGCATGATCAGATGCCGTCCATAACGGCGAATTTCCTCGCTGGATAATTCCGGAGCATTCATCTATTCTAATCCTCCGGCGATCGACGGGATAATGCTCACGACATCTTTGTCTGAGATCGCCGTCGCCTCTTTTTGAAGGTAGCGGATGTCTTCGTCGTTCACATAGACGTTTACGAAGCTCCTGAGTTTTCCGTCGTCGGCATACAAGTGCCGGCGCAGCGGCGCATGGAGGCTGCACAAATTGTTCAGCGCCTGGCCGACGGACTGCCCTTCAACAGAAACAGAATCCGAGTTGTTTGTGAATTGCCGCAGCGGCGTGGGAATCATTATTTTGATTGGCATAGATCGGTATAAGTGATAGTGAATTTATCCGAGGGTTACGGTTTCTTCGTTGAATCTGCTCCTGTCGTCTTCCATGACCCATGAATGATGGTCGCGATAGGCGCGGGACATTATTGAGACGATAAGATACGAAAACCAGGGAAACGCATGATCAAGGTCATACCGTGAGGCGATCGAAGGTGAATCCGGATGGGAATGATAAAACCCCAGGATGTCGAGCTTCCTTTCCCGCGCCAGTGCCTCCGCATTTCTATAGTCATCCGGCGTAATGAGAAATCGATGAAAGCGTTCGGCTTCGTCAAATTGATTTTCAATTGCATGCACGGCGGTAACGTGTTTATCGCTGCCGTTGACGGATCCCATCATGACGCCGCAGCATTCGTGCGGAAAAGCCCTCTCTCCATGAGTCTTGATGGCATTGAAAACAACATCGTCCAGTTTAAGCATCCTTCCCCCAAATCGGTTCGCTGAGGTACCGTGACCCATCGTCGCAGAGAATCGTCACGATCGATCCTTCCGACAAGGTCTTTGCAACTCTCAACGCTGCCGCGACATTTGCCCCTGAAGATATACCGACAAACAGACCCTCTTCCTTTGCCAGTCTTCGCATGACGGCGTATGATTCTTCCGTCGAAATCTGCAGCGATTCGTCCGCGATAGCAGCGTCGTAGATGCCCGGGACGATGGCCGTGGGCATGTGTTTGAGGCCTTCGATTCCGTGGAGCGGCGAATCCGGCTGAATCGATATGCACCGGATTGCAGCGCGGTACTCCTTCAATCGCCGCGAGGTACCAACAAATGTACCGCTCGTGCCGAGGCCCGCGACAAAATGCGTAATCGCCCCGTCTGTTTGCTGGATGATCTCCTCGGCCGTACCGTTGTAGTGAGCTTTCCAGTTGGCGGCGTTGTTGTATTGGTCAGGGTAGAAAAAACGTCCCGCGTATTCGACAGCCAGTTTCTTCACGCGCCGCTGAGCCCCATCGGTGCCTTCCAATGGGTTCGTCAATGTTAATTCCGCGCCGAATGCCTTGATGATTTTTTTTCGCTCGTTGGAAGCGTTGGACGGCATGAAGATATGCACGCTGTAGCCAAGCGCAGCGCCGAACATTGCCAGCGCAATGCCGGTATTGCCGCTGGTCGCGTCGACAATCGTTTTTTCCGGCGTCAGCTCCCCCTTCTTGATGCCCTCAAGAATCATGTTGAGCGCAGCACGGTCTTTGACAGAGCCGCTTGGATTGCACCATTCCGCTTTCGCGAAGATTTCGACAGGAGCAAATTCTCGCCCAATCCGATGGAGCTTAACGAGCGGCGTATTCCCCACCATGTCCGCTACCGATATCCGCTCGGAGGGTGTTTGAACGATGCGTTCTGAGTTTTCCAACATTGTATTATCTACGCTCTCTTGCATATTGAATTTCATATACTAGAACAGAAAAATGCGCCCGAACGTTCGAGATTTCTAAAGACCCAGTTCGCCTGATTTCGCCTTCAGCGCATTGATGACAAACTGGATGTGTTCATCGAGCGGAACCCCCAATTCCGCCGCTCCCTGCACGATTTCTTCTCTGTTAACGCTTCGCGCAAAGGCTTTGTCTTTCAATTTCTTCTTCACGGAGCTCACTTCCATCCCCTCAATTTGCTTATTCGGCCTCACCAGCGTGCAAGCAACAATGAATCCGCAAAGCTCGTCCGAAGCGAAGAGCGCCTTCGCCATCGTCGTATCGCGCGGGGTCCCAGTGTATGATGCATGTCCCAAAATCGCCCGGCGTACGTCTTCCGGATATCCCTTTTCGCGCAGGATCTCAGAGCCCTTCATCGGGTGATCGGGTGGCTGAGGATACATTTCATAGTCGAAATCATGGATCAATCCTGTAATACCCCAGACGTTTTCATCGGCCGAAAATTTTGCCGCATAGGCGCGCATTGCGGCCTCGACGGTGAGCGCGTGTTTGCGAAGGCTCTCGCTTTTAGTGTATTCGTAGAGCAAGTCCAGGGCAGCTGATCTATCCATCATATAACCTTCATTCTTTGATTTTCGGAAAGTTGTTGGTACATTTGAGCTGATAACAGTACGGGACCCTCGATGATCGTTACAATCCTTGCTTCGCTATTCCTCGTTTTGCTCGTCGGCGTCATTTTTTACGGATACGGGTTCATCATGAAGTCGGCAAAAAACCGAGGGGCTGAGGCAACAGAACGCTGTATTCTCTGCAAGACCGCCTACGCTAAGGGACAACTGGTGGAGCGAGTCATCGGCGATTCAAGAATTATCTTCTTCTGCAAAAAATGCATCGCCGACTTAGCCAAAGAGTCGGCTTCCCTCTAATTCCTCCTCAACTCCTACACGGTTGATGAAGGACAGTACTTGCTGAGAACGCATTCCGGGCAATTCGGCCTTCGCGCAATACAGATGTTCCTGCCGTGAAGGATAAGTGCGTTGCCGATATAGATCCATTCCTTTTGATCTACGATCTCACAGAGGTCGGTCTCGATCTTCACCGGGTCCGAATTCTTCGTCAACTGTAAGAGAGCCGCCAATCTCGATACATGTGTATCGACAACAATGCCGGACGTGATGCCAAATGCGCCGCCGAGGATGCAATTTGCCGTCTTACGCCCCACGCCGGGAAGTTGTATAAGTTCCTCCATCGATGAAGGAACCTTTCCGCCGTGATTCTCAACAAGAGCCCTGCAGCATCCGATAATATTCTTCGCCTTGTTTCGGAAGAACCCTGTTGAGTGAATCGCCTCTTCAAGCTCGGCAGGGTTGGCTTCTGCAAAGTCTTTCGCCGATTTGTACCGCTTAAAGAGGCCGGGAGTCACCTTGTTGACCCGGACGTCGGTGCATTGAGCCGAAAGGATGACCGATATGAGAAGCTGGAGAGGCGTCGCAAATTCAAGCGCGACGGCGGCCTCTGGATATTCCTTCCGCAATGCTGAGACAATTTTCCGGCACCGATTTCGACGCGCCTCGGCAGTTTCTTTCATGTTGGGCAATTACCTCGCGTTTACGATAGAATTTCCTTCACGATAAGAGATCCGCCGTCGGCAAATCCTTTGCATATCGGTTCCCCGCTCTGGGAAGAAAACCATTTAATAATTTCCATGAGCAGCTTTTGATCCGGAATCATTCTGATCCTGATGGAATGATTCTGAGAATTCGCCGAGGCGAATTTTGTTCTCCAGAGCGAGAGCTGGTGAAGATTGAACTCCTTAGTCAGCTGCGCGAACAATGCATCGATTGAGGCGATCAGTTCCGAGTCCTTCATCTCCAATCCGCGCGGATGAAATTCCGATTCCCACAGGCTCGCCGTCTGCTTGGAGATTTCGAGTATCGAGAGGACGCTGTAGAGCTCGTTTACCTGGGGGCCGGCGATGCTTAAGGGCGACGGCCCGGACATGTTTTTCCGGATGCACGTTTCGAGCACGTCGAGATTAATCCCTCCCTCCAGGAGAAAATCAGTTTCAAATATGTTCGGGAGTCCCTTTCCCTTGTTGAAGCCGGAACTCGTTAACAAATGTCTTCCGGCGGAGAGCATGTGCCGGACGCTCGCGCTCAAATTACTCCGCGTCGTGACGATCGAGGAGTCGGGGACCACGCGGGATAGCCAGGCAGAATGGATTCCAAGCCTTGGAGCCGGAAAGATCTGTTCCGAATATTTTTCGAGAGCCTCTCTGATAATTCTCTGCACATCTTCGTTGTCGGACTTGATCGGAGTAGACAGATATGCATTCAGGCTCCCGCGGGCGACTTGTGCCGTCTTCAGGCGTGAATCAATCAACCCGGATGCGAATGCATCGGCGATCGCGGCGCCCTCTGCCCGGATGGCATTCAAAGCCTCGGCCAATAACCGCGGAAATTCCTTGAGATCTCCCGGCGTACTGACTTGTTGAACGACGCTGTATGCAACGAGCCGGGGAGAAATCCCAAGCTCTTCAAAAAGGTTCATCTTCTCTTGTGATCAGTTTCAGAATCGCCATCGCCCGCCAATGGTTCGACTCGCATCACCATCAAATAAACAACCGGGACAATCCGTTCAATGCATAGCGCAATTCTCTACCAGATCTTGACATCGCCGAAAACCTGGTTTGAAACGATGCGCAGTCTCTTTGTGGCCGTTGAGTAATTGGGAGACGAGTAAGAAATCTCCTGCCCGAATCCGCTCTTGATATTTCCGAGTACCCGTACATCGCCAAACACCGAATGCGTCGTCACAAAGATCTCGATTGTCTTTGGAACGAGCACGTGCAGGTCTCCGAAAACGCCGTCCAGTTTCAGCAACTGCTCCCCCTCGGCCAATTCAATCTCCGAGAGGTCGACGTTCATATCGCCGAAGGTATTGGATATCCTGCCGCCGCGGAAGTCCTTTGCGTTGATCTTGAGGTCGAGATCGCCGAAGACACCCGAGCTGTTGACCGCAGAGGCGCTCGATTGCTGTGATGACTCCCCCATCATGATAGGATCATGAGCATCGTGCACATGGTCGGTGCCGCGTCCATAACGGAAAAAAATTCGAACGCCGATAAGGATGAGAATAACGGGCCAGTATGTCGAAATGATGTCCCCAATATTTGCAACGCCCAGGTTACCCAACAGGAACAAAACGCCCAACGTAATAAGAATCAGTGCGCCAACATACGATCGTGGGTGCGCGCTCATAGTTATCTCCTTTGAAGATTACCGATGTGTTGCTGCAAGAAATTTTTGGACTTGGTGCAAGTTCATGGTGTTGATAACGTCGTTCTTTCCCAGCCAACCTTTGCGGGCGATGCCAACGCCGTATCGCACATCGCGCAGACCGTCGGCGACATGCGCATCCGGGTTGATGACGATTTTAACACCCTTCTCCTTCGCGTACTTGCACATCCTCCAGTCGAGGTCCAGCCGGCTCGGGTGAGCATTGATCTCAATGCACTTGCCGTAGTCGGCCGCGGCATCGATGATCATCTGCTGGTTGAGAGGATAACCATCGCGCTGCAGCAGCAGCCTTCCGGTCGGATGCCCCAACATGGTGACGTATTTGTTCTTCAATGCCTTCAAAATCCTCTTTGTCATGTCGGTTTCCGTCATTTTGAAGCTGCTGTGGACGGAGGCCACGACGTAATCAAATGACGCGAGGAGCTTGTCATTGAAGTCGAGAGCGCCGCTCGTCAGGATATCGACTTCGGTGCCACTAAAGATACGGAAATCGGGACGCTTTAGATTCAATGTCTCGATCTCTTTCTGCTGCTTTTTTACCCGTTCGGGGCTCAATCCGTTTGCATAGGCGGCTACTGCGCTGTGGTCTGCGATCCCGAGGTACTCCCACCCCAATGCCCGGGCGGCATCGGCCATTTCAAGAATGGTGTTCGTCCCGTCGCTGTATTGAGAGTGGCAATGGAACGTGCCCCGGATATCCTTCTCTGCAAGGAGCGTCGGCAGTTTCCCTTTCTGTGCCGCTTCAATTTCTCCGAAATCCTCCCGCAGTTCAGGAGGAACGTACTGCATTCCGAGGGCCTTGTAGATATCTTCTTCATTCTTGCAGACGACAACCTTCTTGGACTTTCCCCTCTTTTCTTCAGACCCGATCTTCGAAAATCCATACTCGTTAAGGCTCAGGTCGAATCCTTTTGCGAGAGTCCTCAGCCGGACGTTATGATCTTTGCTTCCGGTAAAATAATTGAGCGCAAAAGGGAATTCCGAATCGTTGACGACCCGGAGATCGCAGTTAATTCCCGACTTCAACACAACGCTTGACTTTGTCTCCCCCTGTCCGGTGATCCGCTCGACGTCTTTGTGCGACGTGAACGCTTTCATGATCCCGGGAACAGCGGAGGCTTTTGCGCTTGCAACGATATCGATGTCTCCGATGACCTCTTTTTTCCGCCGCACGCTCCCCGCTATTTCCGCGCGGATGATTCCTTTCTGACCGGCGACGTCGTCAAAAACCGCGCGCGCCGCTTTTTCCGCTATTGAAAAGAGGAACTTTGAACTATGTTTGCGCAGCGCTTGGATGCCGGCAAGAATGTTTTCTTCGGTCTTCTTTCCGAACCCTTCGACGGCGGCAAGCTTTCCTGCCTTGCACGCTTTCTCAAGTTCCTCGACAGATTTAATATCGAGCTTCTCGTAGAGCAGTTTTACCTTCTTGGGTCCGACTCCCTGGATGGAGAGCATTTTCAGCAAACCTTCCGGAAGAGAAGATTTCAGCTCTTCATAGTAGGGAGATGTTCCGGTCAGCGTGAGTTCCGAAACCTTCTCTCCGATTGCCTGGCCAATCCCCTTGATCTCCAGGATCTGTCCCGATTGAACCAGCGATTCCAAATCGGACGTGGTTCCTTCGATTGCCCGGGCTGCATTGTGATAGGCCCTGCACTTGAAAGGATTCTCACCCTTCAATTCGAGGAGGGTTCCGATCTCATCGAGGATCTGTACGATTTTAGCTTTTTCCATAAGCGGTGTTTAGAAATTTGGCGCGTGTTCGACCTTAGCATAAAAATCTGCAACAATCTTGCTTGCTGCCTTGGGATCATCGGTGATGGAAAGCAGATCGAGATCTGCCTGCCCTACGTTTCCATCGAGCAGCATTTTGTTTTTGATCCAATCGAGCAATCCGCCCCAGTATTCCTTCCCCATCAGGATTACGGGAAACCTGTTCACTTTTTTTGTCTGCACCAACGTAATCGATTCAAACAGTTCGTCCATCGTGCCGAATCCACCCGGCATGACGATGAATGCCTGGGCATATTTCACAAACATGACTTTGCGCACGTAGAAGTGACGGAAGGTAATCAGCTTGTCTTTGTCGATGAACGGGTTCGCGCTCTGCTCGAACGGGAGGTCAATATTAATTCCGATCGAAGCGCCCCCTGCTTCTTTCGATCCCTTGTTCGCAGCTTCCATGATCCCCGGGCCTCCGCCGGATATAATCCCATAACCGCAGCGGACAAACTCCCTTGCTACTTCTTCAGCCATCGCGTAGTAGCGCGTGCCGGGTTTCGTTCTCGCAGAGCCAAAGATCGTGACACACGGGCCCAGCCTTGAAAATGATTGAAAGCCTTCGACGAACTCGGACATGACGCGGAATACGCGCCAGATGTCCTCCTGAGTCTTCAGCAGCTGATCGAGCTTATTATCCTGAATGATATCATGTTCTGTCCTTATCGGTGCCATGGTGCGTTTCCTTTTCGGGTTAAGTGCTTTTCGTGTAGCGCCGCTTGATGAAATTGCTGAGAATGATTTTGCCCGATTGCGTCGCGATCGATTCGGGGTGAAACTGCACGCCGAACGTGGGAGAAGTTCTATGCCGCACTCCCATAATGATATTATCGTCAGTCCAGGCAGTAATCTCCAATTCCTTCGGCAAAGAGACTCGTTCGATCACAAGAGAGTGATAGCGGGCAGCGGTAAACCTGTCCGGCACACCCTTGAAGACTCCAGCACCGTTATGGTTGATGGTAGAGACTTTTCCGTGGACGACCTTTGGGGCTTTGATGACGTTGCCGCCGAAGGCCTGACCAATAGCCTGGTGCCCCAGGCAGACTCCCAGAATCGGAATGTCCGGGTTCAAATCGCGGATCAGATTCAGGCAAATGCCGGCTTCGTTCGGGGTGCATGGCCCCGGCGAAATGACGATGCAGTCGGGATCTAGTTTTCTGATTTCCGGTACCGTGATAGCATCGTTCCGGACGACGCGCACTTCGGCCCCCAATTCTCCGAGATATTGGACGAGGTTGAATGTAAACGAATCGTAGTTGTCGATCAGAAGAACCATGGCCTCACTCTTCCCGCGATTGAAGTTTTTGGACGGCGGAAAGCGTCGCCGCGACTTTGTCCAGCGATTCCTGGTACTCCTTTTCCGGCACTGAGTCGTAGACAATACCTCCACCTGCCTGGAAGTAGGCTTTCGCGTCTTTGACGACAATTGTTCGAATCGCGATGCATGAATCGAGGTTTCCCGAGAAATCGAGATAACCGACGGCGCCGCCGTAGATTCCCCGTTTGGCCGGTTCTATCTCCGAAATGATTTCCATCGCCCTGATTTTCGGCGCACCGCTGAGGGTACCCGCAGGGAAGCACGAATACAGAGCGTCGACCGCAGTCATTCCCTTGCGCAATTTTCCCCGGACGTTGGAGACAATATGCATGACGTGAGAATATTTTTCAATCGTCATGAATTGATTGACCTCAACGCTTCCGTATTCGCTGATCCGCCCGATATCGTTCCGGCCCAGGTCGACAAGCATGAGATGCTCGGCGCATTCCTTTTCATCCGCCAGGAGTTCTTTCTCGAGCCGTCCATCCTCTTCCGGCGTTAGGCCTCGACGCCGTGTGCCGGCGATGGGCCTGGTCTCGACGACTCCATTATCAAGCCGCACGAGCAGCTCCGGCGAAGATCCGATGATCCGCAGCTCCTCCATTTTCAAAAAATATAGATAGGGAGAAGGGTTCACCATTCTTAGCATTCGATACAAGTCGAACGGCTCGCCTTTGAAGTTCATCTCCATTCGTTGGGACAAGACGACCTGAAAAATATCGCCTTCAAGAATATATTGTTTTGCACGGTGAATCCCGGAGAGGAATTCTTCCTTGCTGATCAAATAGTTGAGCGTACTTTCGGGCTCCGGAGATCCCAGCGCGACGCTCACTGGTTTCTTGATGAGCTCCTTGATCCGCCGTACTTCTGCGATCGCTTTGTTGTATTCTTCAAGAAGCTGCTCGTTGCTGGCATTTTCCGGAATATACGCGTTGGCAATTGCGGAGACATTCCGTTTGACCGCGTCAAAGACGAGCAGGGTGTCAAAGAACATCAGCGTCGCATCGTTGATGTTGAGCTGATCCGCGGGTGCCGACGGTATCCGTTCGAGAAGCTGGATTGTCTCGTATCCAAAGTATCCGACGGCGCCGCCCGTAAAACGCGGAAGGCCTTCGATTTGAACTGTCTTGCAATGAGCAAAAATCTTCTTCAGGGCGTCGAGAGGGTGCATTGACGCGTCGACGAGCTTCGGAAGAACCTGGACGTCGGGGTGACGCGGCTTGATGGCGAAGGAAGAACCGCGAATCTCAAATACCATAAACGGATTGTAGCCGAGAAATGTGTAGCGGCCGATCTTCTCTCCCCCTTCGACGCTTTCGAGCAAGAACGAGTACGGACTCTCATCCTTCAGCTTAAGATAGACGGACACCGGCGTTTCGGTGTCGGCCATCAGCACTTCATGGATGGGGATGATGTTCCCCTGCCGCGCAAGTTTTTTGAATTCGTCAAACGTTGTCATGATTCGTCATACGGTGATCGTCGGCCATTGAATAATGCAATCCTTTCCTTCCAA
Organism: uncultured Chitinophagaceae bacterium; assembly: GCA_964384415.1. GTDB lineage: Bacteria > Bacteroidota > Ignavibacteria > UBA10030 > UBA8401 > JAGVPT01. The sequence continues at coordinate 51,912 of CAYLMV010000005.1, forward strand.
CTTCTGAACTAGCTTCCGGAATGATTCAGGTACGCTCTTCGGTTTGTCGGTTCTCTCATCGAGCCAGACGTGCACCGCGACATTCTCCGCGATGACTTCCTTCGACTCTTCGCGCTCCATGAGTCCTTCGAAAACAAAACTGGTATTCTTGATCAGAGAGATCCTAGAGTAGACCGTGATGATGTCTCCGAACCGGGCCGCTTTCCGGTAATCAATTTCGTTCCGGGCAAGGACGACTTTCGATGCATGGTTGATGGAATTGATATCGACCTTTGCACCGATGGCATTCAGGTATTCGATTCTCCCTACCTCGAAATAGTGAAGATAGACGGCATTATGGACCACGCCCTGCCAATCGATCTCATAGTTCCGGACGGCAACTTTCGTCTGATGGTGAAAGAATTCCCTGTTCATCTTCAACTCAGCGACGTGTGGAATATCTCCGCTGCCTGCTTCACATGCTCCAGGGAGACATCCAGGTGCATCACGGCCCGGACGCTTGTGTACGAGCCAATAGTCACAAGAACTCCTTTGGACTTCAGGAGGGCGATGATGTCATCGGGCCGTTTGCCCGTCTTTTCGATATCGATGATCACGATGTTGGTCTGGACCGCTTCAAGGTCGATCGCGACGTGCGGGAGCGAAGAAATTCTCTCGGCAAAGATCCGCGCTTTCTCATGATCCTCTTTGAGCCGCTCAACATGATGTTCGAGCCCATAGAGCGCCCCCGCTGCGATAATTCCGGCTTGCCTCATCCCCCCGCCAAAGACTTTGCGCCATTTGTGGACGCGGTCGATGACGGCAGACGTTGAGACAATGGCAGAACCGACAGGAGCTCCCAGTCCTTTGGAAAAACAGACAGAGACGGAATCGAAGTACTGTGCATACTCCTTTGGATGGATACCGGACGCGACCCAGGCATTCCAGAGACGCGCGCCGTCCAGGTGCATTGTAATATCGTGAGCCCGGGCGTATGCTGAAATCTTTTTGATCTCATCAAGCGGATAGATTGTCCCGCCCGCCCGATTGTGCGTGTTCTCCAAGCAGATCATGCGTGACCGCGGCATGTAATAGACCTTCGGCCTTATCGCGGCGTCCAGCTGATCGGCCCGAATGACGCCTCGAATTCCCGGGATCGTTCTGACCTGAACGGAAGAAATGAGGGAAGGGGCAGCGGTTTCGTAGTTGAAGATATGCGCATCCTGCTCGCAGATGATTTCGTCTCCCGGATCTGTCTGTGCTTTGATCGCGAGTTGATTGCTCATCACGCCGCTCGGGACGTACAGCGCTTCTTCTTTCCCGAGCAGCGCTGCTACTTTCCGCTGCAACTCTGCGACGGTTGGGTCTTCGCCGAACACGTCGTCGCCGACTTCTGCGTTCGCCATCGCTTGGCGCATCGCAGCAGTCGGTTTGGTAATGGTATCGCTCCGCAGATCGATATAGCTATTGGCCATAGTGGTTTCCCTGTATTCTAAATCGTGATCGGACAACGCCAACGAAACTGCCGGCTATCATCATAAGGGAGATTACTCCGCAAAGGCGAGCCAGCCAGTCGCCATGGCGTGTATAGAATGTCTGTTCATTTCTCGGCTGGATCGTTCTCACGATCGACGCTTCGCTATACATCTGAGTCTTGTCGTACATGTTTCCGAGCGGATCAATGAAACAGGAGATTCCTCCGTTCGCGCATCGCACCACCCACCGCCTGTTCTCGACCGCGCGAAGCACGGCGTACTGGCTGTGCTGGCGGGCTCCCGATGTATTCCCCCACCAGCTGTCGTTCGTGATAAACACGAGAAACTCCGCCCCTCTCCTGACAAAGGATCCGACAAATTCCGGAAAGATCGACTCGTAACATATCATCGCGAGAAATTTCGTGTGATGCATCGTATCGTTAAACACGGTACTATCGGCGCCAATTCCCCAATTGCTTATACCCACGCCCCACCGAAGCGGTTCGATAAGAAAGGGCACAGCATCAGCATACGGAATCCTCTCTGCGAACGGCACGAGGCGCATCTTTTCGTATGTTTGGACTCTTCTGCTCTTCGGTTCGAGGAAGAGAATCGAATTGTACGAATCGTAGTGCACATTGGAACCGCGGATGACGCTGCTCGATGCCGGGGCCTTTCCTTCTTCATAATATTTGTACGTGATATATCCGCTGGTGAGTGAAACATTGAGCGAATCGAGCGTCTCTTCCACTTTCTCAAAATATTCGCCAAAGATCGGCAGGTCATACAAGATCGCCGTTTCCGGCCATACGCTCATCTGGATCCCCTCCTTTTTCTCATCTCTCATCATTCCCATATATTTCTGAACCTGGTCCCATCGGGCGCTTATCGTTTTTGAGCCATCCCATTTTTCCCAGGGATCGACGTTGGGCTGCACAACTCCGATCGTCAGCGATGGAAGGCCGGGTTCCCCCGTCGATTGCAGTGAAGGGCGGAAGAAATTCGGCAGCATATAGACGACGAGAATTCCGGCCGCAACGATGAGAGATTTTCTAAATCGCTTTCGATCTTCGGTCCTTGTCGAGTGCCTGAACAGAAGAAAAACCAGGACATTTAGAACGAGAAGCCAGAACGATATTCCATAGACGCCGGTTATTTCAGCAAACTGTATTTTTGACAAATTGTATGTCTGTGTGTTGCCAAGCGTAAGCCACGGAAAGGCAAATTCCCCCAGTGCATAGAGCCACTCAAACGTAACCCAGAGAAACGGCAGCGCCGCGAGCCCGGCGATCAAACCTAAATTTTTTCGGACAAAGGAATACGACAAAACAATCAGGCTGAAGAATACCGGTTCCCACAACAACACCAATCCCCCGGCCATCATCAGAAACGGATCCTTCGCATGTGTAAATCCTCCCACCCAATACAATGCAATGCAGGAGGCTGTGAAAAAACTCAGGTACGAGTAGAGGAATTGTGAGCGAAGGGAGCGGTGCCGCTCAATCAACAGCAACAACGGCACCAATGACACGGACGCCAGGACTCCAAGGGGGAATGGAGGAAATGAGCATCCGAACAGGAGGCCCGTCGAAAGTGCAAGAAAAATGTCAGTTCGTCTTGCATGATGTGTTTCAATGTGGCTATCCACGAAATAATTGAATTGAAGTGTTCCTCATGAAATGTAGAAAATGCAATCGTATTTTGCAAATCAGCCGGCCTGGGCCGTCCCACTCTCCTTGTGCGCAAACAGAACCTCTATTTTCGTCCAGGCCAGGATCAAAGCCGCGGCGCACAGCCAGCCTATGAGCGCCCCGCCGACTATATCAGATGGATAGTGTACTCCGATATATGGACGGGAAAGAGCCACGAGCGATGCAAAAGTGAACCATCCCCAGGCATATTTGCGGTAATAATGAGAAAGTATTGTCGCTCCGGCAAAATTGTTGACTGCATGCGAGGATGGAAACGAAAGGCCGCTGCCGCAATCGACCAGCAGCCGGACTCCCTGGAGGACGTGGCATGGCCGTAGTCTTCCGAAGAAGTGTTTCAAGACCGAGCTGCTGAATTGATCGCTCACAATAATGGCGAGCACCAGCAGAATGCCTGCGGTCCTTCCCCTCTTGCCCCCCCTGATCATCAGCCAGAGCCACAGGATCGAGACAACGACAAGAGTCTCCCAATGTCGGTTCAGATTGGTCAGGAACGGCATGAGCCAATCGAAAATGGGGTTGCTCATCGTGTGGTTGATGAAGAAAAAAACCGACGTATCGATCGAGTAGAGAAAATCACTCATGATTCCTCCCACGAAGATAGAGCCAACGAATGCCCCAGACCAGGAGCGCCGTTACGACGATGCCGGTGATAATCTGGCTGTATGTTGAAAGGTAGAGCGCGATCGAATTCCAATTCCGGCCGAGCAGCGACCCGGAGTAAAGCATCAGCCAGTTCCATACCAATGCGCTGACTGTGCAGAGAATTGTCGTGCGTATCACTTGCAGCCTCGACAGTCCCGCAAAAAAAGAGACGATCGCCCGTGTCCCCGAGAGAAACCGGTTGGCTACGATGATCCAATATCCGTACTTTCGGAACCACTCTTCAACCTTATGAATGCTTTCGATCGGAAGAAACGCCAGCCGTTTTTTTTCTACGATGGCTTCCCCGAACCAGTCGCCCACCTTGTACATCGTAAGAAATCCTGTTGCGCTTCCGAGCGTGGTCAACAGGAGAGCCGCCCAGAGATCGATGGTCCCTAGTCCGACAAGGTAGCCTCCAAACACCACAATGACGTCGCTCGGTGAAGGCGGAAAGACATTCTCGATATACGATATTGCGAAGAGGATGCAATAGATGAGAATGGGATTGAGGCCGGCAAGCCCGTGAACAATTGAATCGAGAGTGGGAATGAAAAGGATCATACGTCAGAGATGAGAAGAGCAACCGCGTAGGCAACAGCCCCGTCTCCAGCTCCAATAAAACCCAGCCCTTCGTTCGTCGTGGCTTTAATCGATACCTGGTTCATCTTTACCTTCAGAGCGCCGGCGATATTGTTTCTCATCGCCTCGACGTATGGAGAGATTTTCGGAGCCTGCAGGACAACGGTTGAATCGATGTTGACGATCTCCATTTTCTCCTGACGGATGAGGGACGCAACCTGCTCCAGAATTCTGAGGCTGGAAATGTCTTTGTATTTCGTGTCAGTGTCCGGAAAATGTCGTCCGATGTCTCCCAGCGCCGCTGCGCCGAGAAGCGAATCGGCGATGGCATGGAGCAATACGTCGGCGTCCGAATGTCCCAGCAGGCCTTTCGCTGAAGGAATCTCTTCGCCGCCAAGGATTAATTTCCTGCCGGAGACAAGCCGGTGGACGTCAAATCCGTAGCCAATTCTGTTCATGGGCGTTTCATGCTTGTGTCGTAACGACGGACGGTGAAAGCCGTTCTCTCAACGAATCGAAAATCCAAGAAACATATTTTTCGGATCGTTCCATTCAACCCGGAGGTCCTTCACCTGGGCCGAACGCGGCCCCACTTTCAAATGATTGATCAATTCTTCAACGAGAGAACGGTCTCCCTCGACTTCGACATAGACCGTTCCGTCGTAGCTGTTCTTCACAAACCCCTTCAGCCCCAACTGCACGGCGTGCCGGTTCGCAAACCAGCGGTATCCCACACCTTGCACAAGTCCGTGAACCGTAATAGACGCGTGAATATCCATACTCACGAGCAAAGAAGCGAAACGATGATGTCACTCTTCGTCGGCAATCCTCAGCTTCCAGTGAAACTTATCGATGTATTTGTCCGACAATTCCGAAATAAGAATACCGGCCACGATGATGAATCCCCCGAGCACACCCAACATACCCAATATTTCGCCCAAAATAAAGTACGCGAGGATCGCGGAGATCACCGGTTCCAGCGTGAAGAGGATTCCTGCTCTCGTCGGCGTAGTATCTTTCTGGAAACGGGTCTGCGTATAGGTGGTGATGACGGTGGCAAGTACCGCCGTGTAAAAGAAGAGGCGCGCTGCATTCCAGGTCATGTGCAGGTACGATGCCTCGAATGGAACCAACATCCATCCAAGCAAGGCGGTTGTCGCTATTTGGAGAAATGCCAGGGGAAGAAATTCTTCCTCTTTCGTGTAGATATCGAGGTAGACGATGTAAATGCCGAAGAGGAAGGCTCCAATAAGGGTAAGCGTGTCGCCGAGATTGAAGCTCGAGCCGGAGGGCAATGTGAGAAAGTAGAGCCCCGTGGTAACGACAAGAACGCCGATGATGTTGCCCAGCTTCGGCATCCGCCGTTCGATGAACAATTGCGCGATGGGAGTAAAGACGACCATCATCCCGGTGATGAAGGCCGATTTCGACGCAGTGGTAATCTGGAGGCCGACCGTTTGCAGAATCAAGCCTACCCCGAGCAAGACGCCGAGAATCCCGCCTTTGCGCAGCGCCGGCTTTTTGATGACACGCAATTGCCGTGAAAAGATTGCTCCGAAAATAAGCGAGCCAAGCGAGAAACGGATGGCCACAAATAAAAAAGGCGAGACATCCGCGAAGCCCAGCTTCATGATCACAAATGTCCCGCCCCAGATAAATGTTGTCGCCAGCAATACCAATTCAGCTTTGATTCGCGGCGTCATTCTTTCGTTTCAGACCCTCCGTATTCGTCAAAGAACTTTGCCCATTTCGAGTTAGTCCGAAGCCTGTTCATGATCCTCTTTCCCTTGAACGGCCACCACAAATAGTCATGATAGAAGTACGAGCCAAACACAAATCCATAAACGAGCGGTGTATGGAAGAAGAGCTTCTGGAGCGACTTGAGCGGACCGAACCAGAGAAAATCGCCCGCCATGCTGGCCAAATTGTCCCCGACGGTGAATCCGAAATTAACGTTCGTGATATCCTCCCCCACGATATCGATATCTCGCGGATCTGCGCAGCCGAGTTTGTCCTCGTGGGCCAATCTCAGATATTTGATGCTCAACGGATCGAATCCCATCATCTTCGCCGCAACGGCATCGATCGCAACCTGATCGGAGCTTGCGAGGATATAATCCTTCTCAACGGGTATCATCGTCCGTGGTCCGGGCCCGCTGCCGCAGAGCGTTCCGTCCATCACGGCAAAGATGCCCGGGTGGATCTCCTTCTGGATCGCGAGAAGGTCAACGAGGGTCTCATGAATCCACGTGTGCGTGTAGTGGCGGCGAGTATTGAGAAGTCCGCCGAACGCGTTTTTCATTGCGCCGGTCGTCGTTGTGTAAATGTGTGTCTTTACAGTGGGGAGATGGACGATGTTCTTGCCGACGAAGTAATCGGGGATGTGAATTCCATGGGGATATATCTTATGAAGCGCATGCATGCGCGCTTTCGGTTCATAATGGATCCACTTGATCTCTTCGGCGTTGAAATTGTAGCGCTCCTCCACTCCGTACTTTGCGTAAATCGGGGAGAGCTTGTTCAGCTTCTCGCCGCGATATGGATCCGTTACAACGGTGTTATTGTGAACCGAGACCAGGTCATTGAAACCGCTCGATTTGAGCGACGCAATCGTTCCCTCAAGCTGCCACGGCGTCGTGTTAGCGCTCAGATACGGGAAATGCCAGCTGATGTTGTCCTTCAGTATCGTTGTCGAGGACTTCGAAAGCGCCTGTTCCGCGCCGGCGAGCTTGAGAAGCTTATCATAATCTTGAAGAACGGTCGAAGGGTGGGTTTTGATGACAGCGACACGGGAACGAGCCATTTTTATCCCATTAATGTTGAGCAAGAAATCTTTTTTGAATATAGGGAATTTTCAGGAAAGCTCCAAGGAGGGGGCGAAGTCAATGTCAAAGGAGTCAGGTTGAGCATCACCGGGAGCATTCTGATACCAATTGATGATGTCGCTACGCGGCGATGGTCTCTTTGCTGATTTGGCGGGAATTGAACAAGAAGTAGCGATATTTCCAGACAACCCTGAAGAGAAGCAATATCCCCACGCCGACGGCGTATGCAATTTGCCTGTACGTCACAACTTTCACGAGCCATAGGTAATGTATCACTCCCCCAACAGCCGTTATGTAGACGAGTCTGTGAAGAAGATCCCACTTCTTCCCTCCGAGCCGGCGAATCATTTTCTGAGTGGATGTAATTGCCAGCGGAATCATGAGGGCGAAGCTTGCAAACCCTACGGTAATGAACGGACGCTTTGGGATGTCATGGAGAATGGCCTGCCAATCGAAAAACTGATCCAGCCAAATGTACGTCGTGAAATGTAGCGTTCCGTAGAAAAAGGCAAAGAGCCCGATCATGCGGCGAAACTTAATGATACTGTGCCAGCCGGTAATTTTGCGCAGCGGGGAGATCGCAAGCGTGAGAACGACGAAGCGGAGTGTCCAGAGTCCGGTCTCGTTCGTAATATCGGAAATCGGATTGGCGCTTAAGCTCCCCTCGAATCCTTTCCAGGCAAGAAGAAGCAGTGGTGCGAGCGAAGCGATGAAAAGGACTGACTTAAGGACAATTGCGGTGGTTCGGCTGTTCAAACGAGGAACGATTGGTTCTAGTGAGTGATTGATTTGTTTAAAATGCTGCTTCAGAAGAAGAGCATTTGGATCGACCATTGCCGCGGATCTGGATCGTGCTAATAGTACTTTCGCAGATCCATACCCGAGTACATCCCGGCGACCTGATCTCCATACCCGTTAAACATCAAAGTCTTCCTTTTGAAGAAGTCTCCGATTCGCCTCTCGTGCGACTGGCTCCATCGCGGATGATCGACTTCCGGGTTGACGTTCGAGTAGAAACCATATTCATGCGCGTTTGCGAGGTTCCATGACGTCGGCGGCTGCGATTCCACAAAACTGATTTTCACAATGGACTTGATGCTTTTGAAACCATACTTCCACGGGACGACAAGTCGAATGGGCGCTCCATCCTGATTCGGCAGAGGTTTGCCATAGAGGCCGATCGCCAGAAGCGTTAGCGGATTCATTGCTTCGTCCATCCGCAATCCTTCCACGTAGGGCCACTGAAGGGAAGGATATTGCTGGCCCGGCATCTCTTCCGGCGCGAACTTCGTTTCAAACGCGACGAACTTTGCGTTCGAACTCGGCTGTACTCTCTTGATGAAGTCGGCCAATGGAAATCCAAGCCATGGAATCACCATCGACCACCCTTCGACACATCGATGTCGATAGATCCGGTCTTCCATCGATTCGCCTTTCAGGACATCCTCAAGATGGTAGACCGCTGGCTTTTTTACGAGACCCTCTACGGAGATCGACCATGGTTCCGTCTTCAGGGTCCCGGCGTAGCGGGCGGGGTCATCCTTATCCACCCCAAATTCGTAAAAGTTGTTATAGGACGTGACGTCCTTAAATGGCGTCAATTCTTCGGTTGTGTTGAACGAACTAGGGTGTGCCGGTGTCCAGTTCTTCGCGTCCTGGGCGAATGCCTCGTGAATGTTCCTGGGAAAGAACGACCACGCGGCAGCGGCCCCTGCTGCAATCGCAGCCTGACGCATGAATTTGCGCCTGCCTCGATACACATTCTCTGGAGTGATTTCGGACTCGCGCAGATCGGGTTTCATTTTGATGATCATATCCACCTCACAATGAATTCACAGTTCATGAGATAGAACGGCAATGGCGGTCGATTTGTTCCCGTTTTGGTTGGAAGCTGCCCGGCAGGGTGTTAAGAGATCAATGATATATGATCAGAACGCAGGAGAGAAACCAGAGGCAGAGGTTGATGAACATCGGCATGTCTTTGAGGATGATGACAACCGAATTTTCTCCCATGTTTTTCCTCATCACCAAAAAGAGGTACCTGAAAATACCGAAAAGAACAAAAATTGTCGTGAAGATCAGGTATTCGGTCCCGAAGACGTTGACGGTCCGTTCGGCGACAGTGTAAAGCGCGTACGAGATCGCCATTCCGGACGCTGTGATCATCATGGTGCTGTCGAGGAATGCGACATCGTACTGTTCCAGTACTCTTCGCTCTGAGCTCGCCTCCGATTTCTGGAAAAGAACCAGTTCCCCTCTCCTCTTTGCCATAGCGAGGAAAAGGGAAAGAAACATTGTGCAGAGGATAATCCAATGCGAGACAAGAACGTCGATGACCAGCGCTCCTGCCAAGACCCTCAACATAAACCCCGATGCAATGATAAAGACGTCGAGGATCGCAATCTTTTTAAAAATGAGCGAATAGAGAAATTGCAGGCCGAAGTAGATGAGAAGTATCAGGTAAAAGTTCTGGCTGAGGCCGAGTGAGACGAGCGCCGCTGCGGCAATCAATAAGACCGCAGCGATTCTGGCAGTTGGACGCTCAATCGCTCCGGACGCAAGCGGCCTGTTCCGCTTGATCGGATGAGCCCTGTCTTCATCGATATCGAAAAGATCGTTGACAATATAGACTGCACTCGAGACAAAGCAGAAAGCGACGAACCCTTTCAGCGCCGTAAGAAAATAGAGGGGGTCGAAAAGATGTTTCGAGAAAACGAGCGGAGCAAATACAAAAGTGTTCTTAATCCACTGCGAAGGGCGTAGAAGGCGGAAATAGGGTTTCATTTCTGTTTTCTCTGATTTTTGTCCGACGAGCCGCTCCGTCGCCATCACAGCGATCAGAAGACGGCCGGTTCCTCATAAACACCGAAGTGTTCGGCTAAGGCATTGCACATTTCGCCCAGGGTTACATACGCACGTGTAGCATTCAGGAGCGGAGGCATCAAATTCGAACCATCGACGGCAGCATTGTGAAGCTCGGAAAGGGCGTGTTCCACTGCCCCGGCATTTCTTTCATTGCGCAATTCCGCAAGCCTCTTTTTTTGTTTGGCCTCCACTTCGGGCGAAATCATGAGGAGAGGAATTTCGATTTTCTCCTCTTCATCGACGTATTCATTGACGCCGACGATTATCTTGGTCTTCCTGTCTACTTCACTTTGATAACGGTAAGCGGCTTCTGCTATTTCGCGTTGGAAGAATCCCTGATCGATTGCGGCCACCACACCTCCAAGCGCGTCGATCTTTTCGAAATACTGCTCAGCTTCCTGCTCCATGCGCGTGGTCAGGGCTTCCACGAAATAACTTCCAGCAAGGGGGTCGATCGTATTGACCACTCCGATTTCGTGGGCGATTATCTGTTGAGTCCGCAATGCTATCTTCACTGCTTTGTCCGACGGAAGCGCCAGCGTTTCGTCCATGGAGTTTGTATGGAGTGATTGAGTTCCGCCGAGCACTCCGGCAAGAGCTTCCAACGCGGTCCGGACGATGTTGTTCTCGGGTTGCTGCGCAGTGAGGGAACATCCCGCTGTCTGGGTATGGAAGCGGAGCATCCATGATCTCTGGTCCTTCGCTCCGTATTTGTTCCGCATGCGCTTCGCCCAAATCCGTCTGGCTGCCCTGAATTTTGCTATCTCCTCAAAGAAGTCGAGATGTGAATTGAAAAAGAAAGAGAGCGTGGAAGTTGAACTCGTTGACCTGCGTGATTGGCCGTTGCCATTCTTCGATGCGCCGTCTTCGCCTGCCGCCCTCAAAGGAAATTACCCTTACGAGATCGTCAAAAAATGGGGGACCGTCATTGACGGAGCGGACTGCTACATCATGGTCACGCCCGAGTATAACCACGGCTATCCGGCTGTTCTCAAGAACGCGATCGATTGGTTGTTCACAGAATGGAAAGACAAGCCGGTCGGATTTGTAAGCTACGGAAATGTTGGAGGGGCGCGCGCAATCGAGCAGTTACGTCAGGTGGTGATTGAACTTCAAATGCTCCCGATACGCAACGCTATCCACATTCCTTCCGAAGTCTATCTATCGATGATGAAAGAGAAAGCGCCAGTGAATCCGGAGTTATTCAAACCGCTGAGGGAGGGAATGCGGGGAGACCGTCTTGCTGCATTTTTCAACGAGCTGATCAATCTCGCTGTCGTGCTAAAAACAATGCGACAGCGGATGAAGGGATGAACGGGAAAGCAACCTTGGTCAGACAACAACGGAATTTTAACATCCAATAGTACCCATGAGTGATGATAACTATATCGGTGGTCAATGTAA
>CAYLMV010000006.1:0-18040 GCA_964384415.1 uncultured Chitinophagaceae bacterium
ACCATCACGCCGAACAGCACAAACGCGATGTAGGTCTGAACGCGTCCTGTCTGGATCTTGCGGAACACCAATCCGAGAAAGCCGGCAAGGTATGCCACAAGATTCACCATGCCGTCGACCACGATGCTGTCGAACCGGCCGCTGGCGTACGATGTCAGCCGTGTGACCGACGCGGCGCCGTTCACAACTCCGTCGATCACTTTGTTGTCGAACCAGGCCAGCACCCGCGAGAAGCCGACCGTGCCGGCAACGGCAGTTGCTCCATAGAGCTCATCGAAGTACCATTTGTTCACGAGGAACGAATGGACGGGCGCGACCGCCCTCGCAATTGCATCGGCATTGATCTTCTTCCAATAGTACGTGGCGAAGGCCAGGAGAATCCCGAGCCCGGCAACGGAGAGAGACAGAATCATCGCGAGGGAATGGCCTTCGCGTACTGCTTCTTCAAAAACTTCTGCGGGCGCAGCTGCCACAGCGCTCGGGACCGCCGTCATCGGCCGTTCCACTGCATGGAAGAACCATCCGCTGGACGCGCCGATCGGGTTAAAACTATAGAAGGCAAAAAACGAAAGACACGCGAGAATGATCAGGGGGATCGTCATCGCCTTGGGCGATTCATGGATGTGATCGATGCGCCCGGCATCCTTATGATCCCCCAGGAACGCGAGGATCACAATCCGAAACATGTAGAATGCGGTCAGCCCGGCAACGAGAAATCCGATGATCGGGATCAACGTCTGTCCGGTCAGACGGCCGAACGCCAGCGAACCGGCAAGGATTTCATCTTTGCTCAGGAATCCGGATGTCAGCGGCACGCCGGAGATCGCAAGAGTAAACATGACAAATGCCCAGAACGTGATCGGCATCTTCTTTTTCAATCCGCCCATATTGCGGATGTCCTGAGCGTCTGTGTGGTGATCACCCTGATGATGAAGCGCGTTGTGCATCGCATGGATCACTGAACCCGATCCCAGAAAGAGTCCGGCTTTGAAAGCAGCGTGCGTGACAAGATGGAAGAAGCCGGCAGTATATGCCCCAACGCCGAGTCCCAACACCATATACCCGAGTTGGCTCACCGTTGAGTAGGCGAGGACTTTCTTAATATCATTTTGCGCTATGGCAATCGTTGCCGCGATAAAGGCGGTAATTGCTCCGACGTAGGCTATGAAGACGAGAGCGTCGGCGGTCATCATTGGAAATGTTCTGGCGATGAGATACACTCCTGCAGCGACCATTGTCGCGGCATGGATCAGCGCGCTGACGGGGGTCGGGCCTTCCATTGCGTCGGGCAGCCAGACGTGCAACGGGAACTGGGCCGATTTTCCGATCGCGCCGCAGAAAATCAGTATTCCGGCCGCCGTCAGCCACGGGTTGCTGTCAAACGGAATCTGACCGCCGGCAATCGCCGAAAAGATTTTTTCGAACGTGAAGGTATGATAGGTGGCCCAGAGAATATTTATTCCGATAAACATTCCCACATCGCCGATACGGTTGACGATGAACGCTTTCTTCGCAGCGTCGGATGCCGATCTTTTCTCATACCAGTGCCCGATGAGCAGGTATGAGCTGATGCCCACAAGTTCCCAGGCCACATACATCGTGAAGAAGTTGTTCGTCAGAACAATGCCGAGCATCGAAAAGGAAAAGAACCCGAGGTACGCAAAATAGCGCGAATAGCGGATATCGCCGCTCATATAGGCGGTCGAAAAGAGATGGACGAGGAAGCTGATGAGGGTCACGACGACGAGCATGATCGCCGTGATATTGTCGATCATGATGCCAAGATCAATCTTCAACGGGCCGATTCCGGCCACCGAGCTGAAGTCCACCCACGTGAAGGAAAAATTCAGGAGTTCATCGTGGAAGAGAGTCAGCTTTGAAATCAGGATAACCATCGAGGCCGCGAGAGCTACACCGATGATCGACGTGGCGATGACGTCGCCCTGCCTCGGAAGTTTCTTTCCAAGAAAAATGAGGAGAACAAAACTAAGAAGCGGCAGCAGTAAAATGGCCGTCGAAAGCTGTAGCAGTAGCGCCTGGGTCATGAAAGGGTCTGTATCGTTATCGAGTCAGTTGCTGTTAACGGAAGCGTCTAGTCTTTCAACGAATCTATTTCGTCGACGTTGACGGTGTTGAACTGCTGAAAAATATTCAAGACAATAGCCAGAGCCACAGCCGCTTCGCACGCCGCCAAAATGATCACAAAGATGGAAGCCATCTGGCCGTCCAGGTTCAGCGCCCCGTAGTGACCGAAGGCAATAAAATTGATATTGGCCGAATTGAGCATCAACTCAATTCCCATCAACACCATGATTGCATTCCGGCGCGTCAGGACGGCGTAGATGCCGAGCGAAAAGAGAATCGCGCTGACGAAGAGAAAGTGGATCAGTGATACGTGTAGTGGCATGGTCAGTGAACAGTGATCAGTAATCAGTAATCAGAAACGATGAGGCAAGTAATTGGTTCTAAGTTTTAAGTCTTACGTTATGCGTTCGACCTTGTGCGTTTGGCACCCTGGATGATAATATTACTCACAACCTAGAACTTAAGACGTAAAACGCATGACGTCAAACGTACAACAGAGCGCTCAAACACTCTTCCGTCGTTCCCGCCGCGCAATCATCGCCGCCCCGATCATCGCCACCAGAAGCACAACGGACGCGACTTCAAACGGGAGCAGGTATGTCGTCATCAAAGCCTGGCCGATGCTGGAAGCCGTGCTCGCAGAAGCGGCTGCCTTCGGTGGAGCCGGCGTTACCCAGTCGGTGATGTAATAAACGCCGCAGAGGGTGCCGACAAGGAGCGCAGTCAGGATCGCCGCCGGAGCAGCGTGAAGAGTTCCTGTCTTCATTTCGACGCTGATGACTCTCGTCGTCAACATCACCCCGAAAAGAATCAGCACGAGAATTCCGCCGACGTACACGAGGACCTGCGTCACGGCAATGAAATCGGCGCCCAGCATCACGTAAAGCCCGGCGACGCCAAAAAAAGTGAACATCAGCGAAAACGCCGAATGAACGATGTTTCTCGAGAACACCACCACGGCCGCGGATATCACGGTAACGAGTGCAAGGACGTAAAAAACGACATCAAAAAGTTCGAGGGATGAGAGCGCTGACATGCTTATTCCGGTTTTTGCTGTTCTTGAGCCGGCGGCGCAGGGACGGCGGCTTTTGCCTCGGCAGCTGCTTTGGCTGCCGCCGCGGCGGCGGCTTTCTTTGCCGCGGCTTCTTCTTCCATTTTCTTCGCCTTTGTCCGAGCGGTCTCGATCTCGGCAGGCGTCATCGTGCTGAAACTGTAGATAAGATTGTGGCGGTCAAATTCCGAGAACTCGTACACGTCCGTCATCTTGATACACTCGGTCGGGCAGGGATAGACGCACAACCCGCAGTAACAGCATTTGGCGATGTCGATATCGAACACCGGAACGTGAAGCCGTTTCTTCTGACCTGTCGAGGTCGTGCCGAGGTTGTCTTCCGGAGTGGATTTGATCGTTTCAATATAAATGCAGTCGACGGGGCAGGCCATGGAGCATTGGTCGCACCCGATACAGTCGTCCATGTTGACGTAAAGCCTGTTGCGCGCCCGTTCGGGGAGCTTCATCTTCACTGTCGGGTACTGGATCGTCACCGCCCTGGTGAAGAGATGCTTGAACGTGATGCGCATCCCGATCGTGGCCGTCTTGATGCCCCGATAGATGTCACCAAAATATTCTGCAACAGGATTCATTCAGTCCTCAAGCCAATCCAAAAGTCACCACACCAGAAGCAATCCAAGCCCGATGACGCATGCGAGCGCAAACGGAGTAAGGACTTTCCACGACATATACATGAGCTGATCGACCCGGAGGCGCGGGAGCGTCCAGCGCAGCCAGATATTCAGGAATACGAAGAACATTCCTTTGGATGCAAACCAGAAAGCGCTCCACCACGGTCCCGTCATCAGTGAAGCGAACGGGCTCGCCCAGCCGCCGAAAAAGAGAACGGTAGCAATGGCCGAGACCAAAAAGAGATTTGCGTATTCCGCCAGATAAAAGATGGCAAACTTCATGCCGCTGTATTCCGTGTTGTATCCCTGCACCAGCTCCGATTCCGCTTCGGGAATATCGAAGGGCGTACGGTTCACCTCCGCCATCGATGATACATAGTAGACAAGGAAAAGCACAAGCATCATCGGAATAGCAATCAGCTTCTTCGTCAACGGGAGCGTTCCGCCGAGAATCATCCAGTGTGTGATGCCGCCGGATTGTGCGGCGCTCAGCTCTTGAAGGCTCATGGTCCCCGCAACCATCACGACGCCGAGAATCGCGAACGCAGAGGGTATTTCATAACTTACAATCTGGGCTGCGGAGCGGAGCGCCCCAAAGAGAGACCACTTATTGTTCGAGGCCCATCCCGCCATCAGCAACCCCACGACGACGAGCGATGAAATCGCGACGATGTAAAAGATTCCGATGTTAATATCGCTTCCAATGAAGGCGCTCCCGAACGGCAGAGCGGCGAAGGCGGCGTACGTCCCGATAAAGACGATGTAGGGAGCAACGATGAAGAGAAACCTATCGGCGGCCGCAGGAATGGTATCTTCCTTTTGCAGAAGCTTCAGCATATCGGCGATGGGCTGCAACACTCCGTGCCATCCGGTGCGCATATACGCAACACGATCCTGCATGTGAGCTGCGACTTTCATCTCCAGGTAAATCACGAAAAGCGCATAGAGCAGGATGAAGATAAGGGGCGGAACCCCCATCAGGATGTGAACCCAGAGCGAGTCGCCGAGAAGAGATGTGAGATATTGTTCCATTCAGTGAACAGTGAGCAGTAATCGGTAATCAGAAAAAGAAGGTATAAGTAATAAGTTCTTGGTTTTACGTCTGACACAAATCTTATTCGTCTGAGCCAAAACATTTGAATTGCAACCTACAACCTAGAACTCATAACATAAAACGTAAAACGTATAACTCAAAACTTTCACCGATCAACTTCGCCAAGAACAATGTCGATGCTGCCGATGATTGCCACGAGGTCGGCGATCATTGAGCCTCTGGCAATCTCGTTGATAACGCTGAGGTTGACGAATCCCGGCGATCGCGCCTTGATCCGGTATGGCGTCGCGGTCCCGTCGCTCACGATGTAGAACCCGAGCTCGCCGCGGGGAGACTCTGTTCTCGCGTATACTTCGCCCGGGTTAGGACGGATCCTTTTCGGAATGGCAGATTGAACGTCGCCTTCCGGAATGTGCGCCAGAGCCTGTTCGATAATCCGGACGCTCTCTTCCATCTCCTTCATGCGAACGATATGGCGGTCCCAGCAGCTGCCAACCGGACCCACCTCCCCTTTGCCCACCGCCACTTCCCACTCGAACTTGTTATACACAGAGTACGGATCGTCGCGCCTGAGATCCCAGTTTACGCCGGAGCCCCTCAGCATCGGACCGCTGCAAGCATAGTTCAGCGCAACCTCGGGCGGCAGGATCCCGGCGTGCGAAGTCCGTTTCACAAAAATTTCGTTGTAGGTCAGGAGGTTGTTGAAGTCACGAAGCTGTGGTTTGAAGTACGAGCAGAACTCCTTTGCACGAGTCACAAACTCAACCGGGATATCGTGCGAGAGCCCGCCAATCCACATGTAATTATAGAGGAGGCGCGCGCCGCATGTCATTTCAAACAGGTCGAGGATTTTCTCTCTGTCGCGGAAGCAGTAGAGGAAGGGAGTGAACGCGCCGATGTCGATGCCGTAGGTGCCCACCGCAATGAGGTGGCTCGCGATCCTCTGCAGTTCGGCCATGATGACGCGGATGTACTCGACACGCTCCGGAACCTGGATTTTCAACAACCGCTCAGCCGCGACAACGTACGCGAACTCGTTATTCATCGAACAGACATAATCCATCCGGTCGACATAAGGAATGACCTGCTGGTAGTTCGTCATGTGCTCGCAGTGCTTTTCGAAGCACCGGTGCAGATAGCCGATGTGCGGCACAACGTCGACGACGATTTCCCCGTCGACCACAAGCTCGAGCCGCAAGACCCCGTGTGTCGAGGGATGCTGCGGACCCATGTTGATGATCATCTCTTCTGTGCGAAGAGATCTTCCGGTCGACGTTATTGGAGGTGCTGTAATGGGTTCACTCATGCAATGCTTGCCGTTCAGTACGGTACTTTCATCCCATTGTAGAATTCAGGGACCTGATAATCTTTTCGAAGCGGGTGCCCTTCCCAATCATACGGTAGAAGAATACGGCGCAGGTCCGGATGCCCGGAGAAATTTATTCCGAACAGGTCGAACGCTTCGCGCTCATGCCAGTTGGCTGTCTTCCAGATCGATTCGACGGATTGAACAGCCGGGTTTTCGGCGGGAGTTTCAACGCGCAATGTCAGTTTGTGTTTCTTCGACATCGAGAAGAGGTTGTACACGACGCCATACTTCCCCTTCAAATCGAGTCCCGAAAGACAGGAGAGATAGTCGAACTGCATCTCATCATCGTCGCGAAGAAACTTCGCGATGGCCAGGATGTGCGCCGGCGAGACCTTCACATACGGGTCCACCGGATTGTCGAGCTTTGCTTCGATGCCGATATCGGGCACGCCGGAAAAGTGTGCCGACAGTCGATCGAGTATTTCTTGGGGGCTCATAGGCTCAATTCTTGAGGATTTGCTTCACGCATTTTTTTTCTTGGCGAGGCTTTCGTTCCGAACCTTTTCCTGCAGCTTCATCAAGCCTTCGATCAGGGCTTCAGGACGCGGCGGGCAGCCGGGGACGTACACATCAACCGGTATAACGCGATCGACGCCTTTCAACACATGATACCCGTGTTCCCAGTACGGACCTCCGCAATTCGAACAGCTTCCCATCGAGATCACATACCTGGGCTCGGACATCTGGTCGTAGAGCCTCTTGATGCGCGACGCCATCTTCAACGTCACCGTGCCCGAAACGATCATCACGTCGCACTGACGCGGCGTCGCCCGCGGGATTACTCCGAACCGCATCATGTCGAAATTAGAAGCCGAAGCGGCCATCATCTCGATGGCGCAGCAGGCGAGGCCGAATTGCATCTGCCAGAGGGAAGAGAGACGCGCCCAATTCAGAAGATTGTCGAGGGACGTGATAACGATATTGCTGTTGTCGAACTGGCTGTCGAGAAGACCCATGGGTTTTTGTCCTACGCCGTTGCGTGTTCTTCGATTTCGGTGGTTTCGTCCGATACAACTCCGACGCCTTTTACGTACCGAGAAACTTTTGGCGCCGGTTTATCCCAATCCAAATCTCCCTTAACCCACACATAGGCGTACCCGACGACGAGAATGGTGAGAAATACCGCCATCTCGATAAATGCGAACATTCCGAGACCTTTGAACACGAGCGCCCACGGGAAAAGAAAAACAACTTCAACATCGAAGACGATGAAAATGAGAGCGACAACATAGAAGCGGATATTGAATTTTACCCAGGTATTGCCGACCGGCTCTTCTCCGCATTCATACGTCGAGAGCTTGTCGGGATACGGCCGCCGGGGACGGAGAAGCCAGGAACCAATCAATCCGCCGGCAGTAAAAACCGCACCGATGAGAAGGTAGATCAGAATCCGGCCAAAATCGGTCAGCATGAAGGGATCACTAAGAAATTATGTTAACGGCGCCTATCGAATCTCGCGAAGGAATAAATATAAAAACCAAATCCTACTTTATCAAGATGGCGGTCTTACGCGCTGATCTCAGCGATATAACGATCGACATCACGAGCGGCTGTCGACGTGGGGTAATCTCTCTTCACTCTCTTCAGAAGCTCAACGGCCCGATCTTTTTCTCCCGCTCTGCCGAAATTGCGCGCTGCGTTCGTTAGGTTATCGGCGGCGTTCGGGTCCTCAGCATTTTTGAGAGCAGCCTTCTCATAGTTTTCGGCAGCATTCTTGAAATCACCCTTCGCCTCATAACAGGCTCCCATGCCGGCAAGCGCGGAGTTTGTCAGGAAGGATGTGCTTCCGCTGAAGTCATCAAAGTACTTCAGGGCCTTGTCAAATTCCTGCGTATTGTAGTACGAGTTCGCGAGATAGAACTTCGCAATATTTCCGGCGTTCGTGCTGCCGTAATTATCGACGATCGATTGAAGTCCGGCGATATTCCTCTCGGGAATACCATTGATAGCAATGAGGTACTGGCCGTTGTCGTAGAAGGAAAATACCTTCGCAAGATCGGTAGTGGCGCGTTCGTTGTTGGCGCGCATATTATTCGAATAGAACCAGAGCGCCAAGACTGCCACGAGCACAACTCCGCCGATCGTCGAGATCCGTTTCTTATTCTCGTCGTACCAGGTTTGAGCCTTGAAGTATGTTGTGACCAGGGTGTCTTCTTTGATGACCCTTTTAGAAATCTTCTTCTGTGCACGAAGCATTATTTGACCAGTGTTTTTTGATTGAATCTATGTTTTTAGTACGCTCGTCGGGAGTCGAACCCGAAACCTTCAGCTTCGGAGGCTGACGCTCTATCCAGTTGAGCTACGAGCGCGCTTCAGTATCTGGAATATTCTCTCAGCGAAATCCCGCAGCTTTTTGTGCGGGATTGAGCTACGAGCGCATCTTCAGTTTCGGTAGCAGTTGCCGGTGCGAAATCCCACGGTTTTCTAGCGGGATTGAGTTGCGAGCGCATCTATAATATCGACAGCTGCGGCCTATGGGAAATCCCGGCTTGGATCAAAATGTAACGAAGAATCGCCGGAATTGCAAGAATATTTGTGGCCTGGAACGCGATAAGCGATACCAAAAGTCGATATGAGGGTGAGAACCGCAAAGGCGCGAAGAACGTTAAGATCAACATAGATCTTATCTTCGCAGCCGCGGCGGATCATATCGCCTTCATCGAAACTGTTTCAACGTACTGATTGAAGCTTCAAATTACCCCGCTCCTAACTGCCGAATTGCATCGTACGCGATTGTCAGACCTAGTTCGCCTGCCCTGAATAGGTCAGCCTCAGCACCTCTCGAATCCTTCTTGGCCATGATTTTGATAAGGGCGCGTTCGTAATAGGCGATGGCAAGATCCGGCTGCAAATGGACAGCAACGGCAAGGTCACTGAGCGCTCCGTCGTAATCTTTCAAAAAATCTTTTACCTTTGCCCTCCTTTGGTATGCAAGCGCATTCTTCGGCTGAAGGGCAATGACCTTGTTGAAGTCTGCAAGGGCCTGCTTGAAATCTTTCATTGCCGTCCTGGCCTTCCCCCTCTCGAGGAGTGCTTCAACATGGCCGGGACTCAATTCCAAAGCGCGCGACAGATTTTCCACGGCATCGCGGTAGTGTCCTGCAAGTGTCTCGTTCTTTCCTTTTTGGAAAAATTCCTCGGCCGTACCTTGAGGACGACTCTTCACCAACTTCTTCAAGTAATCTATCGCCGCACTCGCTCAATACTCCGCTTGTTCAGATAACTCTCCAACCGTTTATCGCCTTCCGCCATGCTTCGAAGAGCTTAATCGACAAACATGGATGAATCGTTGAGCTGTCTATTGCGCGCTATCCGCCAGTATGATTTCCATTTCTTTGCGTTTGTCTTCCACAACGCCTTAGACCGTGTCGTGTAGCAGGTATTCCAGCAGCCGGCACAATGCTCAAAATCTTCCAGCCGCCGAGCCCACGCATCCGAAGCAAAAAGTTCATCGGGGCTCTGCTCCAATAGATTGCCGCAGACATCACCGATACACACCTTGACCCCGCCGTCGGGATTGATAAATAATTTGCTTCCGAGGGACGGTGAATCGAGATAGGGACAGTACTTCTTGAAACTTCCGCTGAGATAGTTCGGAAATCCGTCGATCAACCAGTCGGGGGTAAACACGATGGGCGATTTCTTCACGATCTCGAGGATCTTCCGCAATTCGGGCGTATCGGTGAGCTTCATCCGATCGTCCTCTCTCTGGTTCGTCGCCTGCCATCGATAGATATCAACATCGGTCCACCAGCCAAATCGCTCCAGGGTACTGAGAATCTCCGGCACCTGATGGAGATTCATCTTGCTGATGACAACATTGACGCCGACCTGAATCGGGTTTCTTCGCCTTCTGTTCTCCTTCTGCACCAGATCCATGCTTCGCAAAACTGTCTGCGAGACATTTTTGGCGCCGCGAATGATGTCCACTTCCTCGCCGAATCCATCGAAGGAAATACCGATCGAGATGCCCGTTTCAAAAACGGCGTCGAGAGTTTTTGCCACGATTCTTTCAGATCCGTAGAGCGTCGTGAGCAGATGCACCCGCGCAAAATTCTTGCCCACGGCATAGCGTATGCACTCGGCAAGCTGTGGATGAAGCATCGGATCTCCCCCCGAAAGTGTGAGCACCTGTGTTCCATACCGCTCAAGGCGGTCGACGAGGGTCTTATAATCCTCGAACGATATCACGGAGTGATCAGACGCAGTGGAGGGAATTGAACATTGAAGGCAATTCTGAACACATTTCTGAGTCAGCAGAATGTTTGTGGTCAGGATTGCCGGGCGCCGTTGAATCACGCTGGCGATATTGCTGCCCGCGCGGCGCATGATGTGGATTGATTTCATATTTTGGCTGCTCATCCTTCGCGTGATAGACTTTCACATTGTAGCGTGGCTTGCGTATTACAATCTCTTCACACCGATGCCGGGGGAATCCATCAGCGTCACCTTGCCGTCGACAACTTTCATCCCGCTGAACGGGTCATTGCTGATCAGGAGTGCGCCGTCGAGGTCCGCCCAATCTGCCATCGGCGCAAGATTCGAAGCGGCGGAGATGGCGCATGATGTTTCTGTCATGCAGCCGATCATGACCTTCAGTCCGAGCGATCGCGCCATGAGGAGCATTTTGTGGGCCTCTCTCATCCCGGTCGATTTCATCAGCTTGATGTTGATCCCCGAGTAGGCCCCTTGCGCTTTTTTCACATCATCCAGGCGTTGGATAGCTTCGTCCCCCATGATGGGGAGGGGACTGCGCTCTGTCAGCCATGCATGTTCATCGAACCATGTTTTCGGCATCGGCTGTTCGACTAACACCACGCCTTTTTCTTTGAGCCAGTTCACCATCTCAAGAGCAAATGCCTTGTCCGTCCACCCTTGATTCACGTCGACGCAGAGAGGCTTGTCGGTAACGGAACGGATTGTCTCTATCATCTCCTTGTCCGTCTCTCGCCCCAGTTTCACTTTCAGTATTCTGAACTCCGCCGCCTCCTTGACTTTTTGCCGTACGACGTCCGGTTTATCGATCCCGATCGTGAACGAGGTGTATGGCGTTTTCTCTTTTGGAAATCCCCAAATGTTGAACCAGGGCTGTTTCATGATCTTTCCGACAAGGTCATGAAGCGCAATGTCGACCGATGCTTTGGCGGCGGGATTGCCGGTGGCAAGCCGATCGACATCCCCGAGAATTGTGTCGAGTTCAAACGGATTTTCGTACTTCGCGAGCTCTACTTGGGAAAGGAATGCCGCCGCGGTTTCGTGGCTCTCTCCCAGGTACGGCGGCATAGAGGCCTCGCCGTATCCGACAACATCGCCGTATTCGATTTGCGTCAACATCACCGGCGTGGTCGTACGGGAGCTGTTGGCGAGGGTGAAGACGTGCTTGAGTTCCAGAGTGTAGGGCTTGAAGGTGAGCTTCAATTTTCCGGACATCGTCGAATCAAGGTAAGTCTTGGCGAGCGCCTCCGGAGAACGGCCCGCGAGCAACGAGGTTCCCGCCGCCAGTGCCGAGGTCTTCACAAAATCTCTTCGAGTCTGGTGCACTGTAAAATTCCGCTCCGCCCCGTGAAAAAAAATCCATTACTTCAGCAGCCATGCCAGCCGCGCGACGATCCGGTGTCCCGCCGCAGCGCGTGGCTCCTCAAACCCGCTCGTCGATAAAATCTCTCTCCTCGGCCCGCACGACAAGAACTGGACAAGGCGCCTTTCGGACAATTTTTTCAGCCGTGCTTCCGAACAGGACGTGCTCTACGCCGGTATGCCCGTGGGTTGCAACGATGATCAGTTCTATCGCCTCATCTTTCGCGAACGAGACAACTTCGACGAAGGGCAAACCGACCTTCACCAACGCTTCGGACGGTACCACGCCCCTGATCTCGTTCTTGATCAGCTCCTGAAGTTCCTCTTCTCCCTTCACCCGCAATTCGTTTTCGACGTTTGGCATGCCGATCTGGCCGAAGCTGAAATCAGCGGGGTATACCGTCGGCTCCACGACGTACAGCAGGTAAATCTTGGCGTTGAATTGCCGTGCAAATGGAACGGCATACTGGAGAGCTTTTTTTGAGTACTCCGAGAAATCGATCGGGACGAGAATTTTGCGGAGCGAGATGGGGGATGAAAAATCTGCAAACTTCACAACGCGGGCGGTGAACTTCTTCTTGGGTGCTGCTTTCTTCTTCGACCGTCCTGGATTTTTCCTCTGCACTTTTTTCTTCTTCATGACTGCCTCCGGAACATTATGACGGTTTCACGGTGTCGAGCTCAGCCCGGAGCTTGGAGAGCTCCTGGTTGGTATTGCGAAGGCGCTCGCCGATCATCTCGGCAACCTTGAGAACGATCTTCAGGCCGGTGCCGGGAATCTTTTCCATAATCTCGAACAGATCGGGGCGGAAAAATCCGACAAGGTTGGCGTCTGTGAGGACGATGACGGACGCCGAACGGGGAGACTCGTCAAGTAGAGAAAGCTCGCCGAAGAAATCTCCGTCCTTCAGTACTGCCAGCTCTTTCTTTGTACCATCCGGCGCGAGGAGGAACACCGACACCTCTCCCTGCTCAATGACGTACATGCCAAGACCGGGGTCGTTCTGAAAGAAGACGTATTCTCCCGAGACATACTGACGGCGGTGGACAATTCCGGCAACGATGCGAAGCTCATGAGGCTTTAGGTTCTCGAAGACCGGAATCTTTGCCAGCATTTCTTCTACCGAAGTGGGTTTTCGTTTGAGGCGAAAAACGTTCTTCCACTCCAGGCTTTCAGATTTGTGAATGATTTTTCGGAAGCGATTGATTGCCACGATAAGCCTTTCTCTGTTGCGAGCGGATAACGAGGGTCAGTCCAGTGGTACGCAATTGTACTCTTTCGGAGGTTCAGAATCAACTGGCATGACTCCAGGTGCAAGAACCTTCCGAAGGTTCTCTATTCAGGATGGGTTAATACTTCATCATATCGACTTTTCCATAAATAAACCCTCGGAAGGTTTGAACGTGCCTATTTCACAAAGCTCAGCCAGCCGTGCGGATCCTTGCCATCCTGGACAACTTTCATGAACCGTTTTTGAAGTTCGCGCGTGACCGGGCCCGGCTTTCCATCCCCGACCATCATGCGGTCGATCGTCCTGATCGGAGTAATTTCCGCGGCCGTTCCGGTGAAGAAAACCTCATCGGCAATGTAGAGCAACTCACGCGGGATGTGCGATTCCGTAACAGTCATGCCGGCGTCCTTGGCAAGGGCCATCACCGACGCACGCGTGACGCCCGGGAGGAGCGCGTCGATAAGCGGGGGCGTTACGATGGAACCGTCGCGAACGATGAAGATATTCTCGCCGCTTCCTTCGCTGATCTGGCCATGCGTATCGAGGGCAATTCCTTCGGCATAGCCGTCGGCAAGAGCTTCAAGCTTGATGAGCTGCGAATTCATGTAGTTTGCCCCGGTCTTTGCCATCGTCGGGAGAGTGTTGGGAGCCATCCTCGCCCAGGACGCTACCCGCACATCGATCCCCTTCTCGAGCGCGTCGGAGCCGAGGTATTTGCCCCATTCCCAAACGATGATGCTGACGTCGATCGGACATCCGACAGGACTCACTCCCACATCGCCGTAACCGCGGTAGACGACCGGGCGGATGTAGCAGGCTTTCAGCTTGTTCGCCTTGATCGTTTCCTTGATAGCCGCTTCGATCTGCTCTTTCGTATAGGGGATTTGAGCACGATAGATTTTTGCCGAATCGAACAATCGCTGAACGTGCCTGTCCAGCCTGAAGATCGCCGACCCTTTCTTCGTATGGTAGCACCGGATTCCTTCGAACCAGCTGCTTCCGTAGTGAACGACGTGCGAGAGAACGTGGATCTTTGCATCATCCCAATTGACGAGCTTCCCATTCATCCATATTTTTTCAACTTTGTTTACTGGCATGGTCGTGTTCCCGTTATGTGAAAAATACTTTTGTGTCGTGGGGCAGGCTTCCTGCCTATCGCGGTATCAAACGGGACAGTCATGAATGGCTGTCCTGCTATCCCATCGGGTTTTCAAACCGGCATTTCGTAGATACGGTATGTTTTGTACCGCTCTCCGTTCATCATTTCCGCCGCACGGTTCATCATGATGTTGTCTTCCAGCACCCAGCTCGCTTCGCCGTATTTGTAGCCGAGCTTTTTGGCGCGCGCCGCCGTCTCGTAAAAGAGGACTCCGGCCGCTCCCGTTTTCTGCTGTTCGGGGATAACGCCAAGAACGATGATGCGGACGAGGTCGATCATTTTCTTTTTCGTATAGAGATGAAAGAGTCCCGTCAGGAGGCCGCCGCTCTTGTTGTACTTCAGGGGGACGTTGATGTCGGGAAGCGAGAGGGCGAATCCGATCGGTTGTCCTTTTGCTTCTGCCATGATAATCAATTCCGGAACGACGACAGGCTTCAAGTCTGCGGCGAGCGCATCGAACTCTGCGTCCGTCATCGGAACGGCGCCCCAGTTCCTCGACCATGCTTTGTTGTAGATCGTTTTGATCCTGTCGACTTCGCCCTTGAAGTCTTTCATGTCGATTGACCGGAACGTCAACCCTTCGCGCTGTTTTACGATCTCGTTGAACCGCACGAACCGTTCAGAATAAACCGTGTCTTGCGAGAGCAAGTAGGCGTAGAGATCCTTCAATTTCTTGAGGCCGTACTTCTCGAACTGTGCCGCGTAGTAGCGGGGGTTGTATGTCATCAGGACCACCGGGCTCCGGTCGAACCCCTCCACGAGCAATCCGTACTCGTCGTTGACTGAAGGGTTCGCGGGACCGCGCATTGCTGTAACGCCTTTCGACTGCAGATATTTCTTCGCTGCATCGAACAATGCATTCGCGACACTTTGATCGTCGATCGCCTCATAGAAACCGAAGAACCCGATATTCTCCGAATGCTCCTTGTTGTGATTGTGATTGATGATCGCTCCAATACGTCCAACGACCTTGCCGCCCCGCTCCGCAAGATACAGCTCCATGTCCGAGTGGGAATAGAAAGGATTCTTCTTCTTGTTGATCAGTTTTTGACGATCCATGATCAGCGGCGGCACCCAAAGAGGATCGTTCGCGTAGATGTCCCAGAGGAACTTGATGAACTTCGTTTCATCAGCCTTTGTGCGAACGGGTCGAACAGTGAGACTCTCCATGTGCGTTCTCCTATAAAAATAAAAGCCACGCATCGGGTTTGTGCCGGCGTGGCTTCATTGAAAGTCTAAGAAAGTTACTCTTAATTGATCACGCCAAGCTTTTTTCCGATCACGCCAAAAATTTCTAGAATCTTGTCGAGGTGTTTATCCTCATGCGTCGCCATGTAGCTCGTCCTCAGCATCTCCATCCCTGGCGGGACGCCGGGCCTTACGAAGGCGTTGACAAAAACGCCGGCGTCGTAGAGTTCCCTCCAAAAACCGAGCGTCTTGTCGGTGTCGCCGATGATAACCGGGACGATGGCGGACTCATGTCCGTCGATAATTTTGAATCCCATCGAGCGGAAACCGTTGCGCATCTTCATCGCATTCGCTTTCAAACGCACGATCCGCTCTGGCTCGGCTTCCAGAATATCCAACGCCGCAAGCGCCGCGGCGACCGATGCCGGCGTCGGGCTCGCGCTAAAGATGAGAGCGGGAGCGAAATGTTTCAGGTAGTTAATCACCGACCGCTTGCCGCAGACAAATCCGCCAAGGGAAGCAAAAGTTTTGCTGAAGGTCCCCATCGTCAGGTCGACTTCCGATTCCAGGTTGAAATGGCTGGCGGTTCCC
The DNA here is from genome assembly GCA_964384415.1 of uncultured Chitinophagaceae bacterium. Lineage (GTDB taxonomy): Bacteria > Bacteroidota > Ignavibacteria > UBA10030 > UBA8401 > JAGVPT01. The sequence goes on from CAYLMV010000006.1 coordinate 15,939, forward strand.
CTTCCCCCTTTTCCAATCACTCCCGTAGCGTGGGCGTCGTCGATGAGAATCCGCGCATTGTGTCTCTTCGCGGCAGCAACTAGCGCCGGAAGGTCGACGATTTCTCCGGAGGTACTGAACACTCCATCCGACACGATCAACTTTCCGGTGTCATGAGGCAGCTTGGAAAGAACGGTCTCGAGGTGCTTCATGTCGTTATGCTTGTAGCGCGCCATCTCGGCGGTCATGCCGAGCGCAATCATGTTTCCGGCCACGATGCAGGCGTGATTATCCTTGTCCGATACGACACACTCGCCCCGTTGAACAAGCACCGGGATAATTCCCTGAGCAGTCTGAAAGCCTGTGCTGAAAAGAAGGCAATCTTCGCTGCCGAGAAACTTGGCCAGCCGGCCTTCAAGCTCGACGTGGAGATCGAGTGTTCCTGTCAGATAGCGAGAGCCGGAACACCCGGTTCCATACTTCGTGATCGCCTTGATAGCCGCTTCTTTGACTTTCGGATGGGCAGTGAGGCCGAGGTAGTTGTTCGAGCCGGCCATGATGACCTGCCGTCCCTCCATCTGAACTACGGGGCCTTCGTTTGCTTGAATCGGACGGAAGTAAGGATAGACTCCTTTTTGCTTAACTTCATCTGCGAGGGTGAAACTTGTGCATTTATCAAATAAATCCAAGATATCTCCTTGTGAAAGAGTAGATCAGGCAGCACCGGCGTGGTTGAACATTTCACCACGAATCACCCTTAATAAGTTACGTTGATTATTAAAAGTGATTTCAATATACTCTATCGTCAAAAAAAAGTCAACCGAAAGAAAATATGGGTTCGGTGGACTTTCGGATTTAGTTTTGTGGAATTTCGAGTCGGTAACGATTTATTTCCACAATACACACTCCTAGATCCCTTCTCTGTCGCGAAAGCGAGAAGGGCAGCAGGCGTGTCAAAAAGGAATACTGCGCAATACCGAGCTATAATCGGCAGATATTTTTCCATTCTCTAGCAATTTCATATTATGCCATCACCATCTGCATTTGTCACCGGCGGCACGGGTTTCATCGGCAGCCACCTTGTTGAACGCCTCCTCGCGCGCGGCTATCGGGTGCGGTGTCTTATCCGCAATCCCAAAAAACCAGGATACTTAGAAAACCTTCCTGTCGAACTATTTGCGGGCGATCTCTTCTCGTCGGAAGCCCTTGAGAAAGGAATTGCAGGGGTGGACTTCGTCTACCACGTTGCGGGCGTTGTCGGCTGGCGAAACAAGATGGGATTCTATGAACAAAACAGGGACGGAACAAAGAACGTCATCGAAATTGCAGCCCGCGTGAACCCCCAGATCACGAGGTTCATCTTTGTCAGCAGCGGAGCTGCGGTGGGGCCGGCGAAGCCGGGAACAATGGTCGACGAAAAAACCCCCCATCATCCTATCACAACCTACGGCAAGAGCAAGCTGGCGGCAGAACTGGAAGTTCTGAAATTCAAGGATGTCATCCCGACGACAATTGTGCGGCCTACGGCGGTGTACGGCCCGCGCGATCCGGCCACATTCGATTACTTCAACACGATCAACAAGGGCCTCGAACCGCTCGTAGGATTCAAGGAAAAGAAAGTCAGTTTGGTTCACTCCACCGATCTCGTCTCGGGGATTATCCTTGCAGGGGAGAGCAAGCTTTCTATCGGTCAGGCGTATTTTCTCGGCAGTAATCGACCTTACTCCTGGCACGAAATTGGGGATGTGACGAAAAAGATTATGGGAAAGAAAGCAATCAGGATCAGACTCCCCCACCCCCTTGTATATGTTGTTGCAACGACGGCTGGACTTTTTTCTGTATTCAGCGATAAGCCTTCAGTCCTGAATTTCGAGAAGGGGCGTGATATGGTCCAGGAATCCTGGACGTTCGACTCGTCCAAAGCCAAGCGCGAGCTCGGATATCAGCCCGTGATTGAACTACCGGAGGGAATAGCAGAAACGGTGGCGTGGTACAGAGAGCACAAGTGGATGTGAGTGGAAAGTTAAAAGTTAAAAGTGCAAAGTGAAAAGTTAATGGACAAAGTTGTAAGTTCTTGGTGGTTGGTTCTTATCTCTTATCTCTTATCTCTTATCTCTTATCTC
>CAYLMV010000006.1:18140-38003 GCA_964384415.1 uncultured Chitinophagaceae bacterium
GATTGGAGCTTAGTGATTACAATGCCAGCTCATCCTCCATACGAGCGAAAGAAATGCAATATGTTAGACAAAATCAAATTAGCGGCACTGCGGGAAGCTGCTCTCGTAAGGAATGAAATACTCCAGTTCACAAGACATTGGGAAAAACAGCAAAGGCATCGTGCAAGACAATCCGACGCCTGAACAGCACCTGGCAACAGATGAACAACACACGCCGAACTTCCCGCGCCATTTCCTGCAAGCTAGAACTGAGGTGGCTTGCCCCGACTTTGACTTTCTCACTGTAGCTTTTCCCTTTGCCCTTTTCCCTTCGCCCTTCCTTGCTCCGCTCCCCTAATTTCGATATATTTGACCAGTCCGAATCCACCTATATCAACGCAAGCATGTCGCAGCAACGCCGCAACGATTTTCTGATTCCGCTTCTTGCCGTCGTCTCGGATGTCATCGCCATCGAAGCCGCATTCCTCCTTTCGTACTGGCTCCGTTTTTATTCGCCCCTCACATCGATATTTGAAGTCACGCGGGGAGTTCCGCCCCTCTCGGGCTATATTCTCAGTTCGATCGCCTTCATGCCGATGTGGCTTGCGGTGTTCCAATGGCGCCAGATGTATGGAGCACGGCGCAACACCCATTTGAGCGACGAATTCTTTGCCATCGTCCGTCTCGTAAGCATCGGACTCCTCATCATCATGAGTGCAACATTTTTCTACCGTTCATTTTCGTACTCGCGCGGCGTATTCATCTTGCTCTGGGGAACTTCAATCACGACGATCACCGCCGGCAGATTTCTGATCATGGAAGCAGAGAAATCACTCTACCGGCACGGCAAGGAATTAAAAACTGTCGCGATCGTCGGCTCGAATGAAACGGCGGATGCAATCTATTCGCTCTTCCTTTCTCACCCATCCCTCGGCTTCGAAATTGTCGGATACTACGCCGACGCACCGGCATCTTCAAATCAAAAGCTGTCGGAGGCGATCTACCTGGGGCAGATTAAGGCTCTCCCGAACGACATCGCGGTCTACCGTCTCCAGGCTGCACTCATCGCCCTGTCTCACAAGGAACACCCTCAATTGATCGAGATGATCCGCGACGCCGAAGGTCTCAATATCGAATTGATGATGGTGCCGGATATGCTCGACATTATGACAAGCAGAATCCGAATTCAGAATATCGAGGGAATTCCGTTCATCAAGATCAAAGAGATTCCTCTGTCGACGTGGAACCGGATCTCGAAGCGGTGTTTCGATCTTGCGGTCTCGTGTATTGTCCTTGTACTCGCATTGCCGTTGACTGCGGTCCTGGCCCTCATCATCAAGCTGACGTCGCCCGGTCCGGTATTCTACAGTCAGGAGCGAATAGGGTTAGATGGCAAATTGTTCAAACTCTTCAAATTCCGGACGATGCGCTACGACGCAGAAGATTCGACGGGACCGGTCCGCGCTAAGAAGGGAGATAACAGAACATCCGCCGTAGGAAAAATTCTCCGTCGTACGAGCCTTGACGAGCTCCCTCAACTCTGGAATGTGCTCCTCGGTCAAATGAGCATCGTCGGACCGAGACCGGAACGTCCCTTCTTCGTGGAACAGTTTAAGGGAAGAATCCCCCGCTACCTCGAGCGCCATCGCGTCAAGACCGGTATGACAGGGTGGGCGCAGGTCAATGGCCTCCGGGGAGACGCGCCGATCGATGAGCGGACCAAGTACGACATCTACTATGTAGAGAATTGGTCTCTCGTATTCGACATGAAGATTATTCTGAAAACGATACGGGCGGTGATTTTCGGGAAGGATGCGTATTGAGTTCGGGAATGGAGCGCGTAATTAGGGCTTGAGTTGTAGGTTATACGTTTTACGTTTTACGTTTTGCGGCCTACGTCAAACGTATGACGAATTACTCATAAACAAAAATTTGAATTTTGTCCTGTAACTTTGCACTTTTCACTTTGCACTTTTAACTTCCACCATGGTCGCCCTTTTCGTTTTCTACCTTCATACCATCGCCGCTGTATACGGCTTCACCGACCAATACCAGGAGGAAGGGTTGAGCGCCGGAGTCCTTGCCGTGGCGTTTATGGGAATCATCTTCTCGGTGGGATGGAGCATTACGACATTCATCCTCAAATACCTCGTCGACGAAAAAGGGATCGGGATATATTTCAATAGGGACGCAATGTCGCTCGCGCTGCTGACGGTAGGAGAAGGTATCTTCTACTACTTCTACCTGCGAGGCACCAAACAGAAGGGGTCATTTGCCGCTCCTCAAAAGTAGATGAAAGATTCCATCTCGTTCCCAACGTTTCGTTGGGAACGCATTCTGCAGGAGCTCTGGTTCAACTACAGCTGAGCCGAATCGTTCCCAAGCGGAGCTTGGGAACGAGATGTAGAGAGAAGCTTGAGATCGAAACATGAGGTGAAGCTTAGAAACGAGAGATGAGTGACTCAGAGGCGTGAGGCGAAAAGAGGGGCTTACTTCACCTTGAAGTTGAAAGTAATTGTGCAGACCTGATCGAGCGCCTGATGCTCTTGCTGAAGTTTCTGAAACTTCCACAAACGCACCTCCCTAATCGCCGCATCTTCGAGCCGTGTGTCCCCTTTGCGTAACGGCTGAACTGCCTTCACGGTTCCGCGAGGCTGAACGACAACCCGAAGTTTGATCTGCGCATCAACGTTTACCCCCACCGGATATTTTGGAAGATCCCCCGAGATCAGATCCCGCCGGCCGCCGCCTACCCATTTCACATCATACGACACATTCGATGCGATTGAGCCGCCGACTCCTCCTTCGTTGAATGGCGGAGCCACTTCCGAACCGTTGGGCACGCCGGGTTTGCCGGTGACTCCCTCTTTTCCTTCGGGGAATCCCAGCGTAGAAGCTGAAGCCGACGGTTCGCGCTGCGCATCGGCAACTCCCTTCGTGCCGCCGAATGCAGGAACCGGATTATCGCTCGCATTCATCTTCTTCGTCGCGGACGTGTTCACTACTTCATCTGACGGCGAAATATTCTTGATCGTCGGTACGTCGACGCCCATGCCCTCTGCCGGCTTTCCGGGTTCTCCGGGCACCGCAGGTGTCACCGCCGGAGGAGTCCCCAGGGGAAGTACATCGCCCTTCGGCATCGGCCCGAGCGAGGAGGCCATGCCGCCGCCAAATGTAAATTCGACAAACTCCTGCTGCTGGGGTTCAGGCTGGGATGGGTGAATAGAAAAGAATATTGCTGCGGCAATAAGATGAAAGGCTATCGAGCCAATCCAACCGACTGTGGTTTCCCGGGCCATGGCTCAACCTCATTGTCCCGCTTGGGTCGGGGATTCTGTTGCAATCATAAACCGCTGAGCGCCGACTCCTTTGGCGATATCCATGAGGTCGACGGCACTTTGGAGAGAGACGGATTTGTCCGCACGCACCACGATTACATGGTTGTGGTCGCGGTCAATAATAGGGATAAGTTTCTGAGCCAGAGTCACTTTTGTAACCTCCTCCGACCCTAAAAAAATCTTTCCGTCATTGGTCAATGTAACGACCGATTGACGGTCGGCCTGAACTTCGCCGGTTTGCATTCTGGGAACCTGCACCTTGATGCCCGGCGTCGCGACAAAGGACCATGAAAGGAGGAAAAAGATGAGCCACTGCAGCGCCATGTCGGCAAACGAGGCGTAGTTGAACGCCGGGTTGAACCTGTTGTGATTCCTGAATTTCATCAATCTCTTATCAGTTATTCCTTCGGTTCGAAAAATTCGTCCTCTTCACTGAAAACTTTCCGGACGGCGCCTTCCTTTTTTGCGGGAGCCGCTGACGCGTCGCGTGCGGTTGCGGGAGGCATCTTGTAGTAGCCAAGAAACTCGTCCGCTGCGGCCTCCAGCGTAAAGGTGATCTGCGCGACCCTTCCGACAAAATAATTATAGAAGAACAGCGACGGAATTCCGACAACGAGCCCGAACGCGCTGGAGAGCATAGCTTCCCAAATACCTCCGGCGAGATTCCCCGAGTTGACGTTTCCGCCGAGAAGTTCAATGGTTCGGAACGCGTTGATCATGCCGACGACGGTGCCTAGAAACCCGAGCATGGGTCCGACTCCGGCGATGTTCGCCAGGATCCCGAGATGATTCTCGAGGCGGAAGACTTCCTCCTTGCCGGCAGACTCGACGGAGATCTTCACGGCTTCGGGGCCCTCATTCGCGCTCGCGATCCCCTTTCGCAGGACCACGGGAACGCTTGCACTGCTTTGGGAACACGCATTAAGGGCGCCGACAAGATCGTTCCGTGAGAGTGCGCTGCGGATCTTCAGCAAGAGCGGCTTTTCGTCGACCTTCGCCTTCCCCAGAACGATGAATCGCTCTATGATAATGACCACCGAAAGCACCGAACAGAGAAGGATCGGCCACATCACAATCCCTCCCTTTAAGAACAGGTCAAGTAGGTTCATCATTTCTCCCGTGCACTGTCATTCATGAAATCACTTACCGAGCCGAACAACCCAGTATCCGCCTTCGAGCATGTGCGCGATCCTCTCGGCAGAATTCTTTGCCGCCTTGTCACTCTCATACCTGCCAACATAGACACGGAACCGTCTCTCTCCGCCTTTTACATCAGCCTTTTCTACAAAAGCGGGGAATCCGGCTCTCGTCATGACATCCGCTTCAATCTTCGCTTTCTGTTCGCTCGACCACGACGAAACCTGGACGCTGTAGCGTCCGTTGGCGGTCATCGGGATTTTCGGCAGAGCATTCGCCGCAAGCGTCGAACTCCCCTTGCCTGGAGCATTTGCGCCCATCATCGAAGCGCTCGGAGCAATTCCCTTCTTCGCATCTGCTTTTTTCTCCGCACCAAACGCCGGCTTCTCCTTGAACTCAACCAGTCCCTCACTCTCAGATGCCGAGGCGGGCGCTTTCGAAGTATCCTCCGCCACTGCGGGGGGCGGAGCAACAACGACTGCCGCGACCTTCTTCTTGCCGATGATGCCGGCTTTGTTTAAGGCAAAGTATCCTCCGCCGAGAAGTATCACCGCTACAAGAATGAACACCACGGATGAGGGCAGTCCGGCAATTTTCTTGCCGCCGGTTCCATCGCCGCCCGGTTTCCCGCTCGGTCTCACGCCTGCCATCGGTGCCGGAGTACCAGCCTTAAGATTGAGATTGGGCATGTTCTACTTCCTCCTTCCTAAGAGATAATAAGAGAGTGATTTTATCATCACCACTTGTAGGTAACGCTGAGAGAAATAAACATCGGCTGCTCCACGTATCCATCCCACAGATAATAATGTTGACTCAAAAGATTGTCGACCGCCAGCACCGCCCGGAGATTTTCGAGGAATTGATACTCTCCTTTAACTCCCGCATCGACAAACCCCGCATTCGAGGAGGAGTGCGCGAAGTTCGTCCACCGTTTGGACATGTACCGCGCATACGCTTCGACGCTCACTGCCGAGTCGATCGAACGCCGATACATTCCGGAGAGCGAAAAAGCCGGGATGTTCGGGACCGAGTTTGCGGAGTCGCTCGCAGCCGTGGAATTCAAGGACGCGATGAGCGCTGTTGAATTCCCCGGGGAGAGAAGGTATGAACCACCGAGGTCGGCTTGCGTCACGCTCACTTTGGGAAGATACACAACATCCCAGACTTTTGCACTATTTAATTCTAGAAAATAGGGGAAATCCCGTATTGATCGATACGATATCGAAGCCCTTCCGTGCAGGTTCTCGTTGACGGCCAGGTCCGTGCCAAACGCAAGCGAGACGGGGATTTCGCTCGGCTGAATGGCAGCGCTGTTTTGGATGTACTTGTTGGATGCGACAAGGCTGGAAAGCGTATTCCTTTCGACACCGGGCTCGAACGATAGAAAGAGGGTAGTAATGTCCGTGGCGAAGTACCGCAACTCAAGGGCCGGCAAGAACCGGCCCGCCCCCGGCGAAAAACTTCCTCTATAAAAATATTGCTGAATGGTGAGCGAAGCCTGGATCACCGGCGTGAGCATCCGCTGCCCCGAAATTTTTATTGTAAACCATTGCGGAGAATGCGACGCGGCGTTTCCGGGGAAATGCATGCTCATCGCCGACGACAGGTATTCCACCGATCCGCGAATCGGCATTCCGCGTATCTCGCTTGCCGCCAGCGCCGTCAATCCAATATCATTTTCCGATGCGTCGGTCGAATCGTCCAGCGATGTTCCAGACCATGTCACCCCGGCGCTGTAATCGAGCGGCGTGTCGAAAATTCCCGCTGCCGCGGTCGAAGAGGCGAGTCCGAGATTCAGCCCGACGTTATCAAGTGTCCGGACCTGAGATGGATCGACGGTCGAACCATACGCGCGGTAGGTGTTGCCGGAGAAACTTAGGCCGCCAGTCAAACGGCCGCCGGCAAGAAATCCAGAACTCAGTGACGGCAGAAAATTTCCGTTCAGGCCGACTCCGGTCTTCTGCCAGTTTGCATTCGTCACATGTCCCTGACTCGACGCATAATCTGCGTGAAAAAGAATTCCACCCTGATCGTAACTCTTGCCAAACCAGCCCTCAAGGATGGGAGATGTGAACATGCCAATTCCAGCCAAGACTCTTCCATTCATTTGACCGGTCGGACCGGACAACTCTGTTTCCGGCTTCTGCGTTTGGCCGGTCTTCACATCTTTTCGGCCTGGCGAGGGTGCGCCGGGCGAGTAGATTCTATCTTCGTCCACCGCCGTTTTTGAAGTCACGGGCAGGTCGATGGCTTCCTGGCCGGTGATCAAAAACTCCGGTAGGTCTATCTTGGGGAGCGGGGCCGGAGGCTTTTCCGGAACTGCAACATTCCGTTCTTCAGGTTCTTTCTTCTCCTGCGCAAAGACTGAGGATGAAAGAGCAGCGAGGAAGAGAACGGCGGCGTATGTTCGAGGCATCCAATTCATCACATTTGATCCAGTTTTCGAAGCCTTTCCTGAGCCTGGCCCGCAAGCTCTCCTCCCTGCTTCACCACGAGGTTGTACGCATCTTTCGCTTTTTGTTTCTGGTTGGTCTTCTCATAACAATCGCCAAGACTGAAGTACCCTTTCGTGATCCACTCTTCGGCCGAAGGGAAAACGTATTTGATTCGCATAAAGGAGAGGATCGCATCGGAAAAATTCTTCATCGACTGCTGGGCGGTGCCGAGCCCGTACTGCGCTTCGGCCCCCAGATCGTCCGTCCTCGCGGTGGCAACGGCCTTGAAGTAGTCGAGAGCGCGGGCGTAATTCTCCGCCCCCTGGTTCAGCCATCCGAGAGCAACTTTGCTTCTATCGCTCGCGGCGCTCTTCGAATAGGCCGAGATCGTCGCTTCAAATTTTCGCACCGCTGCGTCGATCTGATTCGTCGACTTCAGGACAACACCCTGCTGGTATGAGCCTTCGGGAGCTTCCTCCGATTTTGGGTACTGGCTTTCAAGTCTGGCAAAGCAGGCGAGGGCATCCGTGGGCTTCCCCTCCTGCATGAGCACGGTTCCCTGCTCGAAGAGGGCGCCGCTGGCAAGCTTGCTGGATGGATATTTCGCGGAGAGCGTTTGGTATGCCTCGAGCGCCGCCTGGTGATTGTTCAGCGCGCTGTACGATTTGCCCGACCAGTATAACGCATCAGGGGCGAGCTTGCTCTTCGGAAACTGCTGAAGAAATTCCTGGTACGCCGAGATCGCCTTGTCGTAACCGTGCTGGCCGTAGTAGATGTCCGCTTTCTTATAGAAGAGCTCGTCGGCCATTTTTGCGGAAGGATACTTCTTTACGTAGTCGTCGATTGCCTTGACGGCTTCGTCCGGCTTTTCGAGCAGGACGTAGCAATACTGAATTCCGTTCAGCGCATCGCTGGCGTATGATGATGCGGGATATTTTGTGATGACGATCTGGTACGCGCGAATTGCCTCCGCATAATTCTCCAGATTGTAGTACGAATCACCGGTACTGTACGCGGACCGCGCGACAAGATCGCTCTGCGGATATCTCGTGATGACTTTCTGAAATGCGGCGATCGCCTCGTTGTATTTCTTAGTCTGGAAAAAAATCCATCCGATCCCGTACTGAGCATCATCAGCGAGGTCGGAGTTCGGGTAACGTGCGATGAGATCGTTGAAATCCTCGAGCCCTTGCTTGAATTTGTCCGCTTTGAAGTCCGACTGCGCGACCTGATAATACGCGTAGTCAATTCCCGGCTTGTTCGGATAGGACTGAATGGCACTCCGATATGCAGCGGCGGCCTTTGTGAATTCTTTCAGATAGTAGTACGAATCTCCGAGCCTCAGGCGCGCATCAAACAGAAAGTTCGATGTCGGATAGTCGCTCGACAGCATCTCAAACGTTGAGGCTGCGTTGGCGTACTCTCCAAGCTTGAAGTAACTCCATGCAAGACCATACTGTGCGTCGGGTACTTTGGACTGACCGGCGCCTTCTTTCAAGAACTGGCTGTAACAGCTCTTCGCCTCGCCGAATTGCCCGCTCTGGAAGTACGACTCGCCTCCCCAAAAGAGCGATTCGGTGGCGCGGGAACTTTTTGGATTCTGTTTCCGGAAAGTCCCGAACAACGCAGCGGCCTCAGAGAACTTGCCCGCTTTGTACAGTGACCAGGCCTCCTGGAACTGAGATACCGCTTTTACGGTATCTTCAGCCGGAGCGCTTCCGACTGCGCGGAATGCCTTTGTTGCGCTGTCATACTCCTTCTTTGCGAGGTACGTTTCGCCAAGCATCCGGTAAGACTCGCCTGCTACCTCGGAAGCCGGGTACTTTGTCGTTACTTGCCCGAAGGTGGAGATTGCCGCGTCGTAGTTCTTCTCTTCATACTGGATCATCCCCGATTCAAAGAGAGCATTGTCCGCATAGTCCCCCTGCGGGCGGACCGTGACGACCTGCGCGTAAATCGATAAGGCCTGCTTTGTGTCCCCCGATAAACGAATTGCCTGGGCTTTGCGGTAAAGAGAATTGTACGCGACGTCATCCTGACCCGCAGCCAACTCGCCAAAAACCGCTGCCGCCTGCTGGTACTCGTTGGTCTTTAGATAGGTCCATCCGATGGAGTATGCAACCGTACGGTCAAGAGGGTCAGTAGGGTATTTCTTCCGGAATTGCTCGTAAAGAGTCCGGGCTTTTGTGTAGTTCTTCAGCCCATAGTAGTCTTCCGCTACCAGGTAGTCGATCTTCGAGTTCTCACCGGAATCAGCAGGGGAGGTCTTTACAGAGAGTAGAAAATCGATGCTCTTCTGAAACTCGCCGGTCTTGTTATAGCATTCGCCGATCCGGACTGTAGCCGTCGGCAACAAAGTGCTCTGCTTCTTCTCATCCAGCAATTTCTGGTAGTAGCCGACCGCCTTCGGATAATCTTTCTGTCCTTCTGCGGTCCAACCAAGCGAGTAAAGAGCGTAGTCAGAAAGTCTGTTTGTTGGATATTTTTCCGCGCTGAGGAAATAATAGACAGAGGCCGAATCCATCCGATCCAGCCTATAGAAAGATTCGCCGATCCAGTAGGCCGCCTCGCCAGCGATGACATTCTCTCCGTAAGTCGCGATAATCTCTTTATAGGATGGAATGGCGTCTGCGTACCGCTGGAGTTTTAAGTTCGATTCGCCAATTCTGAAAAGAGCGTCGGGCCGCAGCTTCTCGCGTGGGAATTCTCTCGCGAAGGACTTATAGACCGAAATGGCCTCAGGGTAGTTGCCGAGAGCAAACCGGCATTCGGCATAAAGGAAAATGGCATCGGGGCGTTTGGAACTGGCTGCGTGCTGGTCAATGAACTTCTGGAATTGATCGGCCGCAAGCTGGTAGAGTTTGTCCTGATACAAACCGTAGGCGAAAGCATAGTCCTGTTCTTCCTGTATCCCGCCGGCGTTGACCTGGGCAGAAAGAGGACTTGAGAGAAACCCGCTTACCAATAGAACGAGCAGAAAGCAGCGAACAACTCTCCCCAGCACATACACCTGGTTCTCTGACTTGTTCATTTAAAGTAAAGGTTTTAATGGATGTACTAACCTAAACAATTTAATACATCGATGAGTGTCTGTCAAGTAGCCGGAGGAAGCGTGTGATTCAGGAACGAGGCGAGTTTCAGAGAATGGCAGAGATCGGGAGGCGAACCAAGTTCAAACTGGCTCGAATGAGTAGTCATTCTGGGATGTGCCCGTTCCCTGGCCGGCGCTTTGCATTTGTCTCGAAAGCAGGATGCACAATAAAGAAGTTGCAACCGCAATGATTCCCACGATGCCAAAATGTGTCAGTTCTCCTGTCGGAGATTTTCCAAGAACAAGCCCTCCCCCGTACGCAGCTATCCCCGACGAGATTTGCTGGATGGAAGAGTTCACGCTCATGAAGCTCCCTCGTTTCTCCGGCGTCACGCTTGATGTCACCATCGCCATGGCCGGGACCCATCGTCCGGAGGTGAGTATCATGAACATAGTCGTCACGGTGAGTACCATCCAGAGAGGAACCCGGGGCAAGTTTGTCACGGCGATGATAGGAATAATAGAGCATCCGATGATCCATGCGAAGGCTTTTTTATTTCCTATGCGATCAGAGAGTTTGCCGAAAAAACGGGAAGTGAAAATAGTCGCGCCGCCTCCGAGCAGATAGATGTACGGCAAATCCGATTCCGTCAATCCGGCATTCCCAACAAGGTAGGGGCTGAGATACGGAATCACGGCAAAACCTGCGGCCCCGATGGCCGAAATTAACAGGAACGCGTAGAGATTGTTCCGCTCTGTGATTAATGCAAGGAGCGATCTTAAAGGCGCGGCTGTTGATCCGTGGACGATATGTCCTCGAACCGAAGGGAGCGAGTAATAGCCTACGACCAATACTATCGAACTTGTCCCCGCCAGCATGAAGAACGGTATGTGCCAGCCGAATTTATTCGCGAGGAAGAGTCCGACCGGAACCCCCGCCACTGTCGCGAGCGAAAATGAAGTCATGACCGTTCCCATCGCTGCTCCGCGACGGATTTCCGGAACTACGTCGGCAACGACAGCATAAACTGTCGCACCCATAAGTCCGCCAAACGCCCCCGTCACCACGCGTCCCACGAGAAGGATCTCGTACGACGGAGCGAGAGCGCAGAGGAGGTTGCTGATCGCAAAACCTGCATAGAGCCCTAGAAGGACAGACCTTCTGTCGAAACGGTCAATGAATAGTGCTCCCACAATCCCCACAAACCCGGCGCTGAACGTGTATGCGGAAACGACAAGGCCGAACTGTTGAGGTGAAATTGTGAAAACGCGCATCAGCTGAGGCCCCAGCGGCATCAGGATGACGAAATCCATCAGGTTGGTAAACTGGATTGATCCAAGAACCGCGAGGAGCATCCACTCCTGGCGGTCGGAGAGGTGTGTTTGATGGGGGTGCGCCGGCATCCGCTAGGCCCGGTGGAATTCTTGCAGGCTTTTCACAGACATTTTGCCGTGACGGATTTCTTCGATCGCCCTGACCGCGGTCGCAGCTGCGGAAAGCGTCGTGATGAAAGCGACCTTGTGTTCAATCGAAGCCCAGCCGATGGAATACTCGTCGAATCGGGATTCTTCCCCAAGGGGGGTGTTGATGACGAGATCGACCTCGCCGTTCTTGATGAAGTCGACGATGTTGGGCCTCCCCTCCTGCATCTTGAAGATCTGTTTGTTCTCGATTCCGTTCTTTGTCAGAAATTTCGACGTTCCTTCTGTCGCCACGATTTTGAACCCAAGCTTGGTATAATCTCTGACGATGTCGATGGTCTTCTGGGTTTTGTCATTTTCATTGACGCTGACAAAAATTGTCCCCCGGTCAGGGAGCGCATTGCCCGCGCTGATCTGAGATTTTGCGATTGAAGCTCCGAAGCTCGACGAAATCCCCATCACTTCTCCGGTCGAACGCATCTCCGGGCCGAGGAACATCGTTACCTTCGGAAACTTCGAGAATGGAAAGACTGCTTCCTTCACCGAAACGTGTTTCACTTTCTTGAAATTGAAATCCGCGACGCCGAGATCCTTCAGCTTGCGTCCGACCATAACTTTTGCCGCGATCTTCGCGAACGGAATGCCCGTCGCCTTGCTGACAAACGGAACCGTGCGGGATGCCCGGGGATTCACTTCCAGGACGTAGACGGTCGTGCCTTTCATGGCGAATTGGACGTTCAGCAGTCCGACGACGTTCAACGCGTGGGCAAGTTTCTTCGTGATTTCGATAATCTCGTTTGTCTTCTCATCGCTCAGCATGAAAGGAGGGATAACGCAGGCGCTGTCGCCGGAATGGATGCCCGCCTCCTCGATGTGTTCCATCACTCCTCCGATCACGACGTCCTTCCCGTCGCACACTGCATCCACGTCGAACTCAAAAGCATCCTCCAGGAAATTATCGATGAGGATGGGGCGTTCCGGCGAAACGTCGACCGCCTTTTTCATGTATTCTTTCAGCGACGTGCTGTTGTAGCAGATCTCCATGGCGCGTCCGCCGAGAACATACGACGGGCGGACAAGGACGGGATAGCCGATCTCTTCTGCGACCTGCACCGCTTCTTTCACAGACATTGCGGTTCCGTATTTGGGGTGAACGATGGAGTGTTTGCGCAGCAACGCTCCGAACCTCTGACGGTCTTCGGCAAGGTCAATTCCTTCGGTGGAAGTTCCGAGAATCTTAACGCCGTGTGCCTCAAGTTCCTTCGCGATCTTCAGCGGCGTTTGCCCTCCGAAGCTGACGATGATCCCCTCCGGCTGTTCGAACTCGCAGATGTTCAGCACATCCTCCACCGTCAACGGCTCGAAATAGAGTTTATCCGTCGTATCGTAATCGGTGGAGACGGTCTCCGGGTTGCAGTTGATCATGATCGTCTCATAGCCTTCTTCGCGAAGGGCATAGACGCCATGCACGCAGCAATAATCGAACTCGATTCCCTGTCCGATCCGGTTCGGCCCGCCGCCCAGAATGATTACTTTCTTGCGCGGAGAGCGGACCGACTCATTCTCCCGCTCATATGTCGAGTAGTGGTACGGTGTATGCGCTTCAAATTCGGCCGCGCATGTATCCACAGTCTTGAAGACGGGCATCACACCAAGCTTTTTCCTCAGCTCGCGCACGGTATCCTCATCCGTCTTCCACAGATGCGCAAGCTGGCGGTCGGAGAAACCGTACTGCTTTGCCTTGAGGAGGACTTCCCTAGTGACCTTTGAGAATCTATTGTTCATTCTTGCGTTGCGAGTGCTTGTCTTTCGTTCTACGTTCTACGTTTTACGTTCGACGTCTTACGTCTGAAGTTTTAGGTCTTAAGTTGTTGATCATTCCCTCTTACCAATTACCTAAAACTCGCTGCTTTTGACATCTTATCTCTTATATTTCTTATCTCTTTTCTCTTATCTCTTATCTCTTCCTCTACTCCACCAGCGCCTCCAGCTCATTCTCCGTCTCCAGGATCTGCTGGATGTTGAAGAGAAACCATGGATCGATCTTCGTCAGAGAATGGATCTCGGAGATACTCAGGCCGAGCTGAAATGCATACCGCAGAAAAAAGATATTGCTCGGTTTCGGTCTGCGGAGCTGATCCTTCACCTTCTTCTCCCACTCGGCTTTGGACTTCGCATTCAGTTTCCGCGGATTGAAGAGATCTTTTCCGTCCGCCCCAAGCCCTGCCCGGCCCGTCTCGAGAGAGCGGAGCGCCTTCTGGAGCGCTTCCTTGAATGTTCTTCCGAATGCCATCGCTTCGCCTACCGACTTCATCTGCACGCCGAGCGACTCGTCCACCCCTTTGAATTTTTCAAAATCCCACCGGGGAATCTTTACCACCGTATAGTCGATCGTCGGTTCGAAAGAAGCAGGAGTCAGTTTTGTGATGTCGTTTGGAATTTCATCGAGCGTATAACCGACGGCGAGCTTAGCGGCGATCTTTGCAATCGGGAAGCCTGTCGCCTTTGAGGCGAGCGCCGAGCTGCGCGAGACGCGCGGGTTCATTTCGATGATGTACATTTTCCCGTCGGCCGGATTCAGCGCAAACTGCACATTCGATCCGCCGGTGTCAACGCCGATGGCCCGCATGACCGTAATCGCGGCGTCGCGCATGTGTTGATATTCCTTGTCGGTGAGAGTCTGGGCCGGGGCAACGGTGATCGAATCTCCCGTATGAACGCCCATCGGGTCAAAATTTTCAATCGAACAGATGATGACGACATTGTCTTTCGTGTCGCGCATCACCTCTAACTCATATTCCTTCCAGCCGATGACCGATTCCTCGATAAGCACTTCGTGGATCGGGCTGTTGGTGAGACCGTGCTCGACGATGGAATGGAATTCTTCAATATTGTACGCTATCCCTCCGCCGGTTCCCCCCAACGTGAATGACGGCCGGATGATGATCGGGAAACCGATCCCGTCGACGATCTTTAGCGCCTCTTCGTAACTGTAGACGAATCCGCCTCTCGGCATATCGAGTCCTGCCGCGCGCATCGTTTTTTGGAAGAGCTGCCGGTCCTCGGCTTTCCTGATCGCATCGAGCCTGGCACCGATCAGTTCGACATTGTATTTTTCCAGGATTCCCTTCTCGGCAAGTGCAACCGCTGTGTTCAGCGCGGTCTGACCGCCCATCGTGGGAAGTATCGCATCGGGTCTTTCTTTCTGAAGGATCAACTCGATAAACTCGGTTGTGATCGGCTCGACGTACGTAGCGTCGGCAAGATCCGGATCCGTCATGATCGTTGCGGGATTGCTGTTGATCAGGATAACGCGGTAGCCCTCCTCGCGCAGTACTTTGCAGGCCTGGGTTCCCGAATAATCGAATTCGCATGCCTGTCCGATGACAATCGGACCGCTGCCGATGATGAGGATCGATTTGATGTCAGTTCTTTTTGGCACTGCCAGGAATGAGTGGTTTCAGGTACACAAAAACCTGACGAGGATCAGCCCGTCAGGTTCAGTTCAAGCACAAAAGAGTATACGAATTTTTCTGGAAGATTACAATTGGATAGTACTTCGCTTGACTCGTCAAAGTCGTTCCGGCGGTTACGCCCAATGAGCTCGTCTGTCCCGTTTCCAGCCAACTATTTGCTCTCGTTTCCAAGCTGAGTTTGGGAACGCGACGAGGCGAGAAACTTCCCCCGTCCAGATGAGTGGTTGGATCAAGCACACAACCGTCGATCTGGAAGGCCCTTCAGCAACACCCGTACTCAGGCGGGTCGATCCTCCCGTCCGAGGCGAGCAACAGCTGACCGCCGGTATAGTATTGCTTCTTGACCAGAACACGATACCACCTCCTTCCGGAATCGATAAGGATAATGACGGCGCATAGCATCAGAATGACCGTCAGTATCGAATCGACGTAGCCCTGGACCATCGTCGCGGGGTTCTCGGTCATCGGCAGAAAATTGTCTGTGATGTTCAGGAATCCGGCGGAAAGTGTTGTGACCGAAACAAACACGAGAGGTATGACGCTCACCCAGACGTACTTCTGCTTTCCCGAATTGATGATCGCCGTCGTCGCGACACAAAGAGCTACGCTTGCAAGGAGTTGATTCGCGACACCGAACATCGGCCATATCGTGCTAATGCTCCCGGTGTGAATGAAATATGCCCACGCAAATACGATCACCGCGGAAGCGAGAAGATTTCCGGGAAGCCAGTTCGTTTTTTCAAACGGCTTGAAGAATCTTCCGATAAATTCCTGGACGAGAAACCTGCCTATCCGGGTCCCAGCGTCTATGGTAGTCAGGATAAAGAGGGCCTCGAACATGATCGCGAAGTGATACCAGTAGGACATGAGTCCCTTCATTCCGGGAAGAGCGGTGAAGATCTGCGCAAATCCGACCGCGAGGGAGACTGCACCTCCGGGTCTTCCTGCAATCGTCTCTCCGACTTCGCGGGCGAGTTCCTGCAGGTTCACAGTGGGAACACCCATCACTGAAAATTTTTGCGCAGGTACGTTGATCGCAAAATAGTCTCCCGGGAAAAGCGAGCAGGCGGCGATCAAGGCAATAATTCCCACGAGCCCTTCCATGAGCATCGCGCCGTAACCGATCATTCGCGCTTCGCTCTCTTTGTCGAGCATCTTCGGCGTTGTGCCCGAAGATACGAGAGCATGAAATCCGGAGATCGCGCCGCACGCGATGGTCACAAACACGAATGGGAATATTTTTCCCGGTATGATCGGTCCGCCTCCGTGGATAAATTCTGTCACCATCGGCATCCGGAGGTTCGGCATAACGATGAAGACCCCTATTACCAGTGCCGCAATGGTTCCAATTTTCATGTAAGAACTCAAATAGTCTCTGGGACAAAGAAGCAGCCATACGGGAAGTACCGATGCGACGAAGCCGTAGAGCGCCATGAGGTTCGTGATCCCGTCCTTAGAGAATGTAAAATATGGAGCCAGCCATGATCCTGGGATGTAGCTTCCGACGAAGACTGAGGCAATCACGCCGATGACTCCGATAACGCTCGCCTCTGCGATTCTTCCTTTTCGTATTTTGTACATGTAGAGACCGACGAAAAGAGCGAGGGGAATTGTCATGGCGATCGTGAAGGTGCCCCACGAACTGTCGTGGAGCGCATTCACGACTGCAAGCCCTAGCCCAGCGAGTGCAATCACGACGATAAAGAGAATGGCAATCGATGCAATGACTCCGGAGAGTGGGCTCACTTCATGTCGGGCTATTTCCGCGAGCGACCTTCCGTTGCGGCGGATCGAGAGACCGAGAATCAAGAAGTCATGAACTGCTCCCCCCAACACCACGCCGATGAGCAGCCATAGGAAACCAGGCAGGAATCCGAATTGCGCCGCCAGCACGGGCCCGATCAGGGGTCCGGCGCCGGAGATCGCGGCGAAGTGGTGTCCGAAGAGGACCCATTTATTCGTGGGCTGGTAGTTGTTGCCGTCGTCGAAGCGATGCGCAGGCGTCACCCGCCGGTCGTCCAGCACCATGATCTTCGCGGCAATGAAAGCGCTGTAGTAACGATACATGATTGCCATGACACACATGGCACCGAGCAGGAAGGGAAATGCACTCATGGTATCAGAAGGAGTTGTTCTGGAATTGAGTCTTAGCTATTGCCAGAGAATAAGAAATGCGAGTCCTAGGTTTTAGGTTCTTAGTTTTACGTTTTACGTTTTAAGTTTTATGTTCTTGGTTTTCCATCTTCCACCTTCCGCCCTCCATCTTCCCTCTTCCGTCTTCCATCTCCCATCTTCCATCCTACATTTTACGTTCTGACGTTGCAAGACAATATCCTCGTAAGAATTTGAAAATTGCCAATCGAAAATTGAAAACCTCAAAAAGCATTCCTGTAATGTACCACCTTCCTGCCTCCCGGCTCCATCAGAATCGCAACAACGTCAAACCGGCAGGGAATCCCATAAAGGTTCCTTTCTCGCACGTACCCCTCGGCGGTACGGCGCAGGAGCGCTTGTTTTGCAGGAGTAACTGCCTCCTCGGGCGATCCGAATTTTGCTGACCGGCGCGCTTTAACCTCGACGAAGACTAGTTCGTTTCCGTCCCTGGCAACGATATCGATCTCGCCATGATTGAAGACAAAATTCCGGTCGAGCACAACCATCCCTTGCTGCTCCAGGAATGATGCAGCAAATTGTTCTTCATTATTCCCTGTTGCTCTGTGAGACGGCATCCCCCAAAAATCCTACAACCACTTGAGAAATTTAAACAATATAAAAATAAACAGGAGAATAAATATCATCACGATGGGCGAGGCTCGTTTCGACGGCACGATGCCGAGTTTTGAAGTCAGCCTCAACGAACTTTGCAAATCATCTTCATCGAGCCGTTTAAGAGATGCGGCGAGATTGCCGGCAACGGCCTCCCAATCGACCGAGAAAAGTTCCTTCGCACTTGCGGGAAGGCCCGGAACTTCGCTTCTTACGGCCTTTAGCTTCAGATGGAGGTGTATTCTCACACGCACGTATCCTTCACGCGTCAGATAGATTTTCCCGGCCGGCACTGACGGCAGAATTTCCTCCAGCACCTCAATTCCTCCCCCCTTGATCTCTTCCCCCGCTTGGAAGATCTCGCCAAAATGGATGCCGATCTTCGCCGTAATGCTTCCTTCGTCCAGATGAAGATTGTTATATTGCACGATCTGGTCCTGGATGCTTATCGCACAATTAACGGCATTGGCGGCGTCTTCGAATTCTGCAACAGTGAGCGAGCCGGCCGCCAAGCGAATCGTTCCATCATGTTGTGCCAGCCGCGTCGATAGAACCTCCCCGTAATGTTTAAGGGGCCCGCCGGAGTTTTCAGTCGGATTTATCAACTCGCATCCCATCAGAGCGGCCCTGTGTCGCTCCGGATTTGACATTGGAGTATCAGTCGTTGTCATGGTCATCCGTGGAAAGTGGACGGGTCGAATCCCGGGACCCGAAATGTCCGGCGATGTATTTCGGAAAAGCCAAACCGGCAGATTGCAGCAATATGTTCGGGAGTTCCGTAACCCTTGTGCTTGGCGAACCCGTACTCGGGATACGCACTGTCGAAGCGCCGCATCATTGCGTCTCTCGTCACCTTCGCAATGATGGAAGCGGCGGCGATGGAGTGTGAAAGAGCGTCTCCATGAACAATGTTCTCTACCGGAAACCTCTCATGCCGGAAAAAGTTTCCGTCGACAAGAAGCTGTTGAGGTCTAACTTTCAGTTGGTCGATGGCTTTGTTCATTGCGAGCATCGAAGCCTGGAGGATGTTGATCCTGTCGATGACGTCGTGATTGACGACGCCGACCCCCACGGCAACAGCTTGTTCCATGATCGCAGCGAAGGCTGCTTCACGCCTCTTTTCCGAAACCTGTTTGGAATCATACACGTGCGGTATTCTTACATCCGGCACGAAGATCACCGCGGCGGCAACAACCGGACCGGCCAGGGGTCCTCTTCCTGCTTCATCAACTCCGGCTACGTGCACAACTCCCTTCATCCAATAGACCCGTTCATGAGCATGCATGTTTGTTCCGCCGTCTTCCGCCTTTTCCTGGGGCCCGGGGTCTTTGCCGATTGTCTCAAGCGATTCAGCCTGCATAGATTGCCGCCAATCCGATCAGCATATCGAATTTCAAAATCGTGCTCAGCCTGTTGAGATTCTTCTGCGTCATGTCCTTCCAGAGAGACGCAATGACGAACAGAAGAACAAAATCAACGCCCAGAACAACGATGACAAGATATGTAATTCCATATTGACGGTCGACGAAGGGAATGAAGGTCGATGCCATGACGGTCGAAAGAAAAACCGTCGCTGCAACAGCAGCCGATTTCATCCCGTACTTGATCGGGAAGGTCATTGCATGAAGGCGGGCGTCTCCTTCGACATCTTCCATGTCTTTGATGACCTCCCTGCCGAGATTGATGAGAAAGGCGAAGAGAGCCGGCATGAGGGCCCGATCGGTATTCCCCACCGCGGCTCCGCCGTACAGAAAGGCCAGGCCCGTCAGCCCTCCGACCACGATATTGCCGACAAGCGGCGTTCCCTTCAATTTGTAGCTGTAGAGGAAAATGAGAACAGACGCACCTGCTGCGATCCATTGATCAATGGGAGGGAGAAGGATATTTAGCAGCAGTCCGGCCCCCGTGAGAGTTGCATAGAAGAAGGACGCAGAGCGGAGCGAGACGCCGCCGCTCGGCAGCGGCCGCGACGGTTTGTTGATGCGATCGATCTCGACATCGAAGAGGTCGTTGACAACCATCCCGCCGCTTCCAATCAATCCGGCAGCCACTGATGCGATGACCATCGCTGCCAGATTTACGGAAGTACCCCCCGCCAGCAAGCACGACACGAATACCGATGCCACGGTGATGATAAAATTGGAGGGACGAAGAAGTGTGAAGTAGTGCTTCATTTCAGGAAACGTAGAAAGCTCTTCGGTCTTGTTGTTCGGGGATAGTTGCTTTGTTGTTGGTTTTAAGTGCTTGGTGCTTGGTTCCGGGTCCGAGGTCCATGGTCC
>CAYLMV010000006.1:38103-60462 GCA_964384415.1 uncultured Chitinophagaceae bacterium
AATTCATAATTCTTAATTCATACTTGCTCTCCCCCCGCGACGAAGAAAGAACATGCTGCATGTCTAAAAATCATTGGCGAGGCCAAAATGTATTTTGGCGGTGCTGAATCCATCTCCCTGGCCGAGAGCGAAACTTACCCGGAATATTCCAAGAGCAGTTTCCAGGTTGGTTCCAATCCCATAACCATACAATAATTTTTCCTGCGATGCAATTTGATGGAGAAGATCGGGAGGACGGGAGAAGTAACCCGCATCGAAGAACCCGAACAGGCTTGAATACCGGCCAACCAGGAAGCGGTACTCGCAATTGGACCAAACCACCTGTGAGCCGTAAAACTGATTTTCAAGATACCCTCGCACGCTGTTTATTCCGCCGATCTGGAACAAATCGCTTTGCTCCAACTGGCTGGAAGAGATCTTCTTTCCATGGAACCCCACGAGGAGCACCTGGCGGGCGAACGTCGGAAGGTAACTTTCCAGGTCTATGGCAAACTGCTCGACGAGAAACTTCCTGTTGTCTGCCAATTCGAGATACTGCGCGGGTCCCGTTATTCTTTTTGTTCCGCGGGAGTACGTCGTCGAGTAGGCAATTCCCGACCTGGGGCTGCGGATATTATCGCGCGTATCATAGCGAAGCTCGCCCCCCACCGACAGAAGGTTGCTTTCAAAAACGGTGAAGTAGTTGAGGTCGGCTGAAGGGTCGACCGATTCCTCGTTGACTGTCGCCGCCAGGGAGAATTCATCGGTGAGACTGAAATCGGTGCGAAGGTTGTACTGTGTCTTGATGTACAGCGAATCCTGTTTCCGTTGGAAGATGCCAGCCCCAAGATTCACGGGATAACCGGCCACCCACGGTTCCACATAGTTTGCCTGGATTTGCTGTGTGAAGGGACTTTCCCGCTGCCATTGCACCACAGCCTTTCTTCCGGTTCCGAACAAATTCCGCATCGAAATGAAAACGTTTCCGGTAAAATAGCCGCTCCCTCCGCTTGTTGGCGGCGGAGCATAGCCGACGATGCCGTCAAAATTGTTCGTCGAACCCTCCTGCACGGCTACAGACAACCCTCCTCCGACGCTGTCCGAACCGGATGGATCGCGAGAGAGATACAGTTGGGGTTCTCCAACGGAGGAGAATATTCCCAGACGTTCAAGTTTCCGGCGAAAGCGATCAACTTTTTCCTGGCTGTAGAGTTCTCCCTGCTGCATGGATGCTTCGCGCGCAATCACATAGCTTCGGGTTGAAGCATTTCCTTCGACGTTGATCTCCTTGATGGTGACCCTGGGACCTTCCCGCACATCGACCGTGAATGTCAAGTTGGACGCATCGAGCGAATCGAGCACGAGAGAATCTATTCGAATTGAAGCGAGCGGATATCCGGCGTTTTCGTAACGGGTGAGAAGATTATCGATATCGGCTTCGAGCGTC
Organism: uncultured Chitinophagaceae bacterium; assembly: GCA_964384415.1. GTDB lineage: Bacteria > Bacteroidota > Ignavibacteria > UBA10030 > UBA8401 > JAGVPT01. Next base: position 39,530 of record CAYLMV010000006.1, read on the forward strand.
GCCTGGCTGAGGGGTTTCCCGCTCGCGGTTTCAAATCCGGCTCTGATATCGTCGGCGGTAAATAGACGCGCCCCGCGGATCGCGAAACGAGAAACGAGCGATTGCGATCCCTCGTCAAGGTAATAGGAAAGCGAGACGGTTGCGCTGTCGCCGGAGAATCGCTCAACGGCAGAATCGATCTTCGCAAAGAAGTAGCCCTCCCGCCGGTATCGTTCGCGAAGAAGAGAATCGCAGGATTGCAGGCGCTCCTGGGAGACGTTTCCGGCGACAGCGAGCGGGAAGGACTGGAGCAATTCGCGCTGCGAAAAATGCCGGTTGCCGTGGAAGTCGATTGAGGAGAGTTTCGGCTGGGGAAAAACAGGGACACACATCAACAACATCGCACAGCAGATGCCGTTCAACAATCGTCGCCGCATGACGGACGTCTTGGTGTTGGTTTGGGCGGGCACAGCGCACTTCATTTTATGCGCCGCACCAAATCCCAGATCGGAGTTTCGAGCCGGTAATCGCCAAAGCCGGTGTTGTCAACAAAAACGACGCGCGTGTTGTAATCGTAATACGACCAGATTTCATAAGGCTTCGTATCTTCGTCGAAGGGATGGCGGTCCACACTGTTCGGCGGACCGAGCAGGATAAACACCATGCCCATATCAGTCCGCCACCCCTCGATGTAGTGGGCGAAATGCTCGTTTGCGTACTGGACGCGGCTGTAGTATTGCTCCATGTAGTCGTTGTGCTGAAGATCTTTGCTGGCGCTCCTCTTCTGCCAGAACTCAATGAACAACTTCTGTTTCTCCTCGAGCGTCTTCGCGCCGGTCATCGCATCGTATTCCTGTTCAGTGGCGAGGTACTTCGCCTGGCGTATCGCGAGGTCGAGGTCTGTCATCGTGAGCGGAACGTTCGCCCACCGCATGACGAATCCGCGGTCCTTCTGCACTGTGTATGAAGACGCGTTCGGCGAGCGGGGAATGGTGCGGGCTTCGACCTCAAGGTCGTACGCCCCAAGTTGAAACTGGGCGCTGTCGATACGCGCGACGATCTGCGACGTGGGCCCGTCCAGACGACGCCGCTCCGTCTGCGAATAGATACAGACGGCCTTTCTATTAAGAATACTGTACGTGATTTGAACAGAATCCGCGGGCGAAGTATTGTAGGCTTCAAAGAAAACAAAAAAACCATGCGGGAGGTCATACAGGTTGCCGCTGACATTCGGCGCTATCGAGACGTGACCCGTTTCGCTCGCGGCGCGGTTGACAAGCATGATGTCGCTTATGGAAAAAGGCGAGCGGGCATAATCGGGAATCTCGATCTTCTTCTCGCGGATAAAGTGCCTCTCGGATTCGATCTCGTGGAGCTGTACCCGAAGCGTATAGGCGCCCGGGACTATCGAGATCGAGCGCTGTGTGAGGCTGTATTGCTTCCGCCCCTGCGTTTCCTCAAACGTCTTCGTCCGAACTTCCTCGTTCCACGATTTTTCAAAAATCTCCTCCCCGCTCCCATCGAGAACGTCGACCGTGATCTCATACCGGGCGACATACCCCGGGTCGCCGGCGGTGAACTTGAGCACCTCATAAGGAATTTCAACATACACATCGATCCGCGCCGACGTGGAGTCGTGCGATCGGAAACTCATCGCGTCGACATAGAATGCCGAACTGCCGATCGTGGTCGTTTGATTGGGACGTTCAACCTGCGCGGAGAGGACCAGCGGCGCAAGGAAGCAGTAGAAGACAAGAAAGAGGGTTCTTTGCATAGAGAGACACGCTGCCTAACGGTCTATCGAGCTTGCCATGCTTAGGATTTTATAACTTCGCCATAGAGGTCGAATTCTGCCGCATCGTTAATGCGTACATCCACAAACTCGCCCACCGAAAGTTTCTGCCCGGCATACGGCGTGATAAAAATCTCGTTGTCTATTTCAGGGGCGTCCCATTCGGTCCGCCCAACGAAGGCCCCCTCCTCATGACGCTCGACCACAGCCCGGGTCAATTTCCCGATCCTCCCTTCGTTTTGCGCGCAGGATATCTCTCGTTGAACATCCATGATGGCTGCACGGCGCGCTTCTTTCTCATCCTGCGGAACGGGGTCCCCCAGACCAAAAGCTCCGGTGTCATCTTCCTGCGAATAGGTAAAGACGCCGAGCCTGTCGAAACGAACGGCCTTGATGAAACCAATGAGTTCTTCGATGTCGCGGTCTGTCTCTTGAGGGTAACCGACGATGAGCGTTGTCCGCAAAGCGATATCGGGGACTGCACTCCTGATCGATCCGATCAGCGACTCTGTCGCGCGCCTTGTGATGCCGCGGCGCATGGACTTCAAGACATCGTCGGAGGCGTGCTGCACAGGAATATCAAGATAGCGGCAAATATTTGGATGCTCTTGGTAGGCCTCCAGAAGTTCTACCGGGAACTTCGACGGATATGCGTACATAAGACGAACCCACTCAAGTTCCTTCACCGAGGCCAACGACCGAAGCAATGAAGGAAGCGCTCTCTTGTTGTAGAGATCTAGACCGTAATATGTGGTATCCTGTCCGATGACGACGAGTTCTTTCACACCTTTTGCGACAAGCTTCATCACCTCATCCATGATCTGCTCGACCGGCTTGGACTTATGCTTCCCTCTCATGATCGGTATGGCACAGAACGAGCACGGATTATCGCATCCCTCAGAGATCTTCAGGTAGGCAGAGTAAGCCGGAGAAAGGAGAGCCCGCTCTCCGAGCAGATCATATTTGTAGTTGCCGCCGAGTTCGTTGACGATTTGCGGAACATCGTTCGTTCCGAAAAACCTGTCGACTTCCGGTATTTCTTTGACAAGGTCGTTGTGATACCGCTCGGAGAGGCATCCCATCACGATCACCTTCTCGAGCTTCCCCTCATTCTTCAGGCGAACGGTCTCGAGGATGGTGTCCACGGATTGCTTCTTCGCTTCGTCGATGAAGCCGCAGGTGTTGATCACGGCTATCGAGGCCTCGGCCAGGTTGGAGGTAAGCTCCAGATTATTCCCCTCCAACTGACTCCAGAGAGCCTCGGAATCCACCTGGTTCTTGGCGCAGCCCAGCGTTATGATATTGATTTTTTTAGACGGCATACTCATGGCAGGTCCAGCGTCCGCACATCCTACGACAGCACGACAAAATCTATATAAAGATACAAAATCGGGGCGACAAATATCAAACTATCAAACCGGTCGAGTACACCGCCGTGACCGGGTATGATTGAAGACGAATCCTTCACTCCGGCATCACGCTTGAAGAGAGATTCGACCAAATCGCCGATCTGACCGAAGATGCCGACGATCATCCCGATGATGAGCGCCTGATGGAGCTGCAGATACGGAAGCAGCAATCTCTGCGCGGCGAACATCGTAAGAAGTGACACAAAGAACCCCCACAGTGCGCCCTCCCATGTCTTGTTCGGACTCACGCGCACGAACAGCTTGTGGCGTCCCATTGTCAATCCGCCGAAGTACGCAGCGGTGTCGCACATCCAGATAGTCACGAAGATGGAAAGGATCGTCAGCCCTCCCCATGCATAGGTCATGGCATGGATGGATGCATCCGGCAAAATCGTCGCACTATCGAGATGCCTGCGGATGAGCCAGTATGGAAACTCATTGCCGAACAATTCGCGGATCCCGGTAAGCGTGCCGAGGAATACACCGATATACATGAAACCCAGGATGGTATACCCGGCGTTGAGAAAGATCGATCCCTTATTGCGAAAGAGTTCCACGAGCAGAATCAGGACAAGGAATACCAGAAGCAGCGTCAGGAAGAGCTGAAGCTTCGAAAGGACCGAAATTGCAATTCCCCGCTCAAAGAAGAGAGGCACGACAAACGACTGAATCTGTTCGTGAAAAAATGCAGCGTTGATGATCAGGGCCGCGACATACCCCACTCCCCTCTGCGGTGAGGCTCCTTTGAGCGCTGCCAGCCCGTAAAACTCCCTCAGCGCCAGGACCGATACACAGCTGACGAAGAGGAAGAACAGGATCCCGCCGTTGAGCGCGATAAAAAGAATCGCCGGAATGGCGACGACGGCGATGAGAACACGGGATGCCAGGTTGGAAAATTGAGGGCTCATGGAGGTGTCTTTTCGATGGAAAGAAATTCTGTTAAGTCGTTTTCGGCAAGAAGGCGTTTTGCCTCATCGGTCTTCTCTGTGTTGACATAGACCGAGATCCGCTCTTCGTCCGTCAGCCGGCAAAAGTGCGCGTAGGCCTTCGCGGAGTAGAGAAGAACAGAAATGCCGCTCGGCTCAAGGTTCTTTGCGATGAGGTCTGCTTCAAATTCGGTTGCCGCGAACGCAAGTCTCGTGAACGTCGAAAACAGCTGAGAGTGCTTTACGTCATCGCAGTAGATTTTCCCCTCACGCGACAGGGAGCAATCGTCGCACACCGGTTTTCCGCAGACTGTGCACACACCCGTCGCGGTCGTGCCGGAGTGATTTTCGCATTCCACAATCTCGTTGGCCAGGATGGAATGGCCGCATGAGCGGCAAAAAAGGCCGGCACCGGAATTGGCAATGTTGCAGTTCGTGCACCTCACTGGCCCATCCCTGCGCTGCCCGCCGGGGGCTTGGTCGTTACATGATGGTAAAAGTACATCGACACGGCAAATATCAACCCGAACCCGAGCATGGAGGAGAGCACGAAGGCGGATGAATAGTCCGACAACGAATTGAACATTTTCAATTCAACGATATCTTTCGTTTGGTTGTCGTAATAGACACCGAGCGTCGAGACAAGGTTATTTGTGAAATGGGCCGCCATCGGAACTAAAATAGATTCGGACCGGTACATGAAGAAGCCAAATAAGATCCCGAGCGCGACAAGCGGCACGACAAGAAATGGATTGACGTGGTAGAGGCCGAAGATAATGCCGGTCACGATGTAGCCGGTCTTCTTGTTTGTCCCGAGCGAGACATTCTTTTGTATCAATCCCCGAAAGAGAAGCTCCTCGCAAAATGCAGGAGTCAGCGAAACGACCAGCACGACGAACAGCAGCTCGAGCGGGGTATGAGCCGAGACTAGTTGCTGATACGTCTCCTCAATCATTTTTCGGACCATATCGACGAACGGCTGGATCGACGGCGGAAGAGGAATTTTATCCTGGAAAAAGAGATAGCCCTCCATCACCTGTTGGAGCGAGAAGACCGCCGCGACGGTCAGAACAAATTCCGAAATTTTGGGAACGCGCCATGAGATGGCCCTCCAAACATTTCCGTGCTGGTATCGGATCAGCAGCCAGGTGGGGAGCAGAAGAAAGAGCACCTGCGCGATCATTGTCGCCGCCCTCATCGATTGAACATTGTCTTCAGTGACGGACTGTCCGAAAATCAGCAGCGTCAGGCCGCCGCCGACGACCTGGTAGAGGAAGAATATCAGGATCAACGAAAGAGCGACGAAGGCAAGGGGCTTCACACGCACCGCATCCCCGTCGACAATCGGGCCGGTAATTTCCGGACTATTCTGGGTTTGTTCAGGCATGAGCCTTCATCCGTTGCTTGATCATCGCCGCGAGAAGCGGAATCATGATCTCGTGGTGGCCGGCAAAATCGTAGCCGGTCCCGGACTTTTGTGTCGGGCGAAGCACGACGTTCATCATCGGACGATAGTGGCGGAACATGTCGAAGTTGGCGGTCGTAAACCCTTGTGCCTTCTTCCCCAGGTTGCGCGCAACGGTCAACGCCTTCAGGAAGACTTCGGGCATGATCACGGCCGATCCGATATTCAGCACCACTCCTCCGTTCACCAACCCTCCGACCGTGTGGGCGAAAATTTTGAAGTCCCGGAAGCTCAGTTCTCCGGTCGCAGCACCGTCCATCGTCGGCTGCTGGTGAACGATGTCCGTTCCGATCGCCGCATGCACGGTCACCGGTACGCCAAGCTCATAACACGTGGCCAGTATACTCACACGCTTGTTCTTCGCGGGAGCTTCGGTCAAAGCGCGTCCCAGCGTTTCGCCGTAGCCAAGATCGGTCATGTTGTGGCCGATGGTCAGCGATGTATTGATGAATTCCCCAGTTTCGCGAGACATGCCGAATTTGCCGTCGAGGATGTTCTCCGCAACGTCTTCGGACGTCTGGCCCCACAAAGCCGTCTCGACATCGTGGATGGAAGCCGCGCTGTTCATCGCAATTGCTGTAATGACCTTCCGGCGAACCAGGTCGATGAGAATCGGCGAAAGGCCAACCTTGATGACGTGGGCGCCCATCATGACGATGACAGGTTTCTTTTTTCGTGCGGCATGCACGATGTCGTCCACGAGACTTCTCAGCTGCGCGGCGGCCAAGATGTTCGGTAATGATCGCGCGAACTCTCCAAACGACTCCCTTGCGGGATCGAAGGGGACGGCAAAATCTTTCGGCGTGACCTTGCTTTTCCGCGTTTTAATCGAGATCGTTTTGATCTTCGAAAGATCGGCTTGGATGTACCGCGACATTTATTTTATCCTCGCTTTCAGTGCGCCATTAATACCGGAGAATTCGCGCAGCTCTGCGCTGATCGATCCTATCAGCACCTTCGTGCTCACTTTTACAGGGATCTTTCTTTCGTCGTCCGAGAGCCACAAGAGCACTTTCCCTTCGCTCTTGAACAGTCCCCCCTCTTTCGCCAACGGCTCAATGATCAAACACTTAAAGGTCCCGGCTTCGACCTTGATCGTTTCCCTTCCACGGAACTCCACATCGAGCTCGTACGTCGAATCCTTATAAAAATTATGAAGATGGATCCTGTCTCCGGCTTTCTTGTGAGAAAAGTCAAGGGTCCTGGCATAGTAAAACGCGGACATGATATCGTGGACTCTCGGGGGAATCGGGAATTTGCTTTCAGACGTTACGACGATGTGGTTTATTTGATCGAAGTCCGCAGTGAAGTCACGGCGGTAGTGCCCCTCTCTGATATGCTGTTCAAAATGCCACGGGTAGATACTGTCTACGTCGAGGTGCGTTTGATACCGGTCTCGGACTTCATAGAACCACGAGAACGTGGGCGTCGAATTCACCTGAAACATCACCGCGTAACACGAATGCCCCGCGAACGTGTCGATTGCCGGGATTGACATAGTCGCTTCTCCCGCGGTAATAAAACCGTAGCCTACATCAAAGACAAGCTTCTCACCCACGCAGAAGGCATTCTGCGAGAGCGAATCCAACGGAGGTTCGGCCCGGAGACCCGGCGCGATTCCAGAGAACACAATGGTGAAGATCGCGGCAATGGCCGAGAAGGAAAATCTGAAAAAATACTTATTCATGAAGAACTTCTTTAGCTGCAGTGAATGCTGCTGCGACGCTGATCTGATCCATGCAGACGTTGGACCGGCACGGAGAGCCCTTGCAGAGCGGGCACGTGACATTATTCGCGACGAGCAGTCTTTTCTTTTTCGTATAAGGGCCCCAGCGCACCGGGCTGCACTGGAGGATGGGTGGAAAGAAGGCCACCACCGGCGTCCCCACAACCGCCGCGATATGCATGGGGCCGGTTGAATTCGAAACAAAAAGCTTTGCCCTTCGGACAAGGGCGCCGAGTTCCATGAGAGAAAATTCCCCCACCGCCGGATAGCTGGAACCATCGATACCGCGGACGACCTCCCCCACCAGTCCTTCTTCCCCCTTGCCTCCGGTAACAACAATTTTCAGGGAAAGGTCCACTCTAATTCTATTGGCGAGGGCCGAAAATTTCTCAGCAGGCCAATCGCGGGCCGAGCCGCCGCTGCCCGGATGAAGAATCGCGAAGCCCTCCGACGCGACGATGCCATTCCGGGCAAGCCATGAGTCTGCAACCTCTTGGGCAGGAGGCGGAATCATGAATTCAAACCGCGGCTCTTCGTTTGGCGTGATTCCCAGAGCGCCGAGAAGATTAATGTTATACGCGACTTCGTGCCGCCGCGCGTCTTTCCGATGTTCAAATACCCTGCGATTGAACAAGAACGAATACCACCGGTATCCCGATCCGACGCGGAGACGAATGCCGGCCAGAAATAGAATCAGCGTTGGTCGAAAGCGGGGGTACGGGATGATTGCTGCATCGAATCTCTTGCTGCGTATGATCTTCAAGATCGACCATAACGAGGCGAGACTGTCCTCATGCTCATACACGAGAACTTCATCGACGCAGGAATGATGTTCGACGAGCTCACGCGTATACTGTCTAACCATGACGGAGATCTTGGCGCCTGGAAAGCGGCGCCTGAGGAGCGGCAACATCGGCAGTGAGAGAACAACGTCTCCGATCCTATCGGTGCGGACGAGGAGGATATTTTTCACTTCTCTCATCAAAAAAATGCCGCAGTGGAAATCGGAATGTCCCTCTCGCTAAGATTTTCGAATGAAATATACGGCAAAGGTGAGTAAGGTGCAAGGTAAGGGGGAACCAGTGCTGCGGGCACGGGAAACCTTGCGAAGGTTTCTTTTGCCGGAATTCTCGAGCCCCCCAATACTGCCTCAGCATTGAGACAAAACCTTCGCAAGGTTCTTGGCAGAAAATCACGATGCTTCTGCTAAAGCCGGCCCTGTTCTAATCACTCCAGAGGCTGGTCCATGAGCTTGAACGTTCCCCAATGCTGAAAGTCGAAGTGCCACCACTCTGTTCGCATGGTGAGAAAACCATGGCGGATCATAACTTTTTCCAGCAACGCACGATTCTTCAGAACGGTGTCGGATAACTCCATGTAATCGCAATGGGCTTTGTCGGTGAAGTCGTCAAACGGCGTGGGCATTTCGAGCTCACGTCCATGAGAATCCACCAGCGTAAGGTCGACTGCGGCGCCACGGCTATGGCGCGAGCCTTTCGAAGGGTTCGCCACATACCGGTCATCGGGGACCGCCGCCCATAATTTTTTCTGGATGGAGAGGGGCCGGTAGGCGTCATATATTTTGACTCCCAACCCAAGCGGCTTCAGTTCGTTCTGGACAGCGCTTAAGCTTTCGGCAGCGACTCGCCGGAGCAGACATCGGGCGACTGGATAGAGCGTGCGGCGGGTAAAGTTGTTCGGGGTGGCGTACCGAACGTCGAGCGCGATCGTCGGATTGATTGACCGGACATCGACCAGATCATCGGGGGATTTGTTTTGGGAAGGAGACTCCGAAGGCGTCAGGACACAAAGCGCTGCTGCGATGATGAAGGACCTGGTAATCTGCGACATGTCTGATAATATTCGCATGATTCATCCGCTTTTCGCAGACTTCCGCCATTGACGCGTTCTCGAACCGGAATCACGAAACGAACACCTTAGCAACTTCCAGCATCATCGAGGGCTTGTTCCAGAGCGCCACCCGGAAGATCCCTCCGAGGGTTCGCTTTTCTTCTGGGAGCTTCAGGGCGCTATCGCAGATCGAATTGAGAGTGTCGTCGGAAAAGCCGGCAATCGCTTCCTTAATATTATAGAAAACGTCGTGCCGCCAGCCAAGCCGCTTGTTCCACTTCTTTTCGTATTCGACGAGATGTGACAATTGCCTTTTTGAGATCGCTTCCGCTGCTACCTGTCCGCCGATCATTCCGCCGATCATCCCGCTGATGATCCCTCCGCCGGATACCGGGTTCACCTGGTGCGCAGCGTCTCCCACGAGGATAACGTTGTTGGCCACGATCCGGCTGCACGTCTTCGCGCACGGTACGCCCCCGGCGATGTGCGTGAGAACTGCCGCGCGCGGAAATTTCTTCTCGACGAATTCCTGCAGGAATTTGATCGCCGATTTTTTCTTGGCCTCCTCAACGCTCAATCCAAGTCCGACATTGGCGGTATTCTTCCCTTTCGGGAAAACCCACAGATACCCCCCGGGTGAAACGTCGTCGCCAAAGTAGAAGTCCAGCACATCCTGTTCGACATCAATCCCCGAAATTGTCATCTGCGCGCAGCTCTCCATATCGCGGATATGGCATGTAGTATCAATTCCCGCCCACTTTCCCACGCGCGATTCAACACCGTCGGCGGCGACCACAACCTTGCAGCGAATCTCCACCTTAACATCCTTGATCAGTGCCTTCACGCCGACGGCCGCCCCGTTGTCATCTTTCAGAAGATCGTACACGTACGCCTTTGTCACGACTTCAGTTCCCTCGGCAGCGGCGAGCTTTGCCAGCTCATAATCAAAAATTCGCCGCTCAAGGACGTAGCCGGTTCCGTCAAGCCGCGGAACAACGCTCTTTCCGTTCGGAGCGACAAGCCGGAATTTCGTCACCGTCGATGCGATCCATTTCGGGTCCGGCTGAATAAACTGAATCACGCCTTCGTGACTCACCGCCTCGCCGCACCGTACCGGATAGCCAACATCGCGGTCTTTTTCCAGCATCAGCACGGAAGCTCCGGCGGAGGCGGCGTATCGTGCAGCGGTCGAGCCGGCCGGTCCCGCGCCGACAACAATAACGTCGTAGTCCTGTTTCACTTTAATGAATGCGCGAATTGAAAATCATCTAATGCGGAAATCTCTTTCGGAAGGTTTTGAACTCCCTCGCGATGAAACTCGATCACTTCCCACGGACACGCCCAGACGCACTTGCGGCAGTTCGTACACCGTTCCTCAATGATCGCAATTTTTGATTCCTGAAGTTCGATGGCGTCTTCCGGACAAACCCCTACACAGCATCCGCAATAGTCGCATTTGCCCGGCCGGATGTGGATCATGAGAAATGGCTTCGCCATGGAGATACCGCCTGGAAGTTACTATTTCTTGATGGAGAGGAGCTCGACTTCAAAAATGAGGCTTGCGTTTGGAGGTATTACTCCGCCGGCACCCCTGCTGCCGTACCCAAGTTCCGGGGGAATGAAAAATTTTGTGATACCGCCGACGTTCATCGTCGCGACCCCGTCGTCCCAACCCTGGATCACCTGCCCGACACCGAGCTTGAATGTGAAGGGCTGATTCCGGTCGTGCGAACTGTCGAACTTTGTCCCGTCTTCCAGCCATCCGGTATAATGCACTGTCACCGAATCGCCTCGTTTGGGCGAAGGACCTGTTCCTTCTTTTATGATTTCATACTTCATACCATTCTCCGTAACCAGCGTTTTTTTCTTGCCGCATCCGCCGCACAACACCGCAACGATAAAGAGAAAAGCTGAGTATTTCATAATCTGCCTTTGCCATGCTCCCTGCTTCAAAAAATAGGGAAAAGATCTCTAACTTCCAACATCTGCACGGTCAAAGCGGGGCGAATATCCTCTCGGGGAGCGGATACGATCAAGCCATCTGAAATACTTTATTGAAGACAAATTCCAACTGAAAGGTCTTGGACTTACTTCTTCCCTCTATATAATCAGCGACTTTTGTAAGACGCTGAGGAATTGCGAGGATTTTCTCTTGCGCCTTCTTCCCCTTTTCTTTCAGATTGCACATCGTATCAATCCCCCACGCCTTGACCAGCGCTTCAACGATTGAGATGTATTCACGGGGGCCGTAGATGCCCGAGCGGCGCACAACGTCGGCATACTCGTTGAAATTGCGCAGCGAATGGCCCGGCATGTCGATGCTCGGCAGGATAGCAGCTGCGGATTCGAGCGCCTCGTCCGGGTCACGGCGAAGTACCTCGCCAAAAACAGTCCGGTAGAAAGTGTAATGGCGTGCTTCATCCATCGCTATGGAATGCAGTATCTTCTGAAGCGTCGGCTCATACGTGCCGCATACCCGACCCGTTCCATCGTGAGAGATCTGAGTGGCCCTTTCCTGGGCCGAGGTATACACGAAAACCCTGTACGGGTCCTTATCCCATTCTGGTTCGAAACCCGAGCGCACGTATTGGAACTGCGCCTTTTCCACTGCCGAAAAATTCATCACCCTCGAATCGCGGCAATAATCACGGATAACGTTGCCATGCCTGTCTTCTTCTGCGGTCCACAAAAAATTCCAGTTCTTCCAGAACGATTCGTTTCCCAGATGGACTGCAATGAGGCGGTGAAAATGCGGCAGACCTTCTTCGGTGATCAGGTTCAGGGCTAAAGCGACACGGGCGCTCAAAGGAATCCCTTTTGCTCTTTCTCTTACTTGTTTAAGATAAAGAGTCTCGTCTGTGTTTTCATCGGCAGGCAAGAAATCGGAGGGAAACCACAATTCCCTCTTTTCCTCGTGTTTCTGCATGAGATCCGCCACGACGTCCTCCATATCCGAGAGGACTTCAATTTTGGCGGACATTGCGCGTCTTTTTTCCGCTTCTTCAGAAACCGAAGGATTTGCCATAGGAGTCCTTAGTTTTGCATTTTGAAATAAAAAAAATCCATGCACCCCGCCATCTGCGACAGAAGAACATCCTGCGGGGTCGCATGGAATCAAACGAAACTAAAGCTTAATTAGTTCTGCGTAAGGATTGCGTCTTTTGCTGCCTTCGCTACGCGGAATTTCACAACTTTCTTCGCCGGGATCTGAATAATTTCTCCCGTTGCGGGATTCCGGCCTTGTCGCGCTTTGCGGTCGACCAACACCAGCTTGCCTATGCCCGGAATTGTGAACTGGTTCTTCGCTTCCGAATATGCAAGTCTCGCCAACTCCTCGAAGTAAGCTGTGGCCTGTTTCTTCTTCAAGCCAAATTTCTTCGCAAAGTGGTCAGAGATCTGGGATTTTGTCATGGCCTTTGCCATTGTGCGCTCCTCAAAAAAGTTAAATGATTATTGATTATGTTAAATGGTAAATGGTACCTATAAAACCCTGAAACTACTACCCTAATGCTCTCGTGGAATATAGGAAATCGAATTATTAAAAACCAAGTAATATTTAAGGTTTTTTACGATTTTCTCAAAATGGCAGGAAACATCAATTATCCTCTGTTTTTTGCGAGTATTGTCAGAATTCCATCGAAAATGGCCTGCACGGCCGAATTTGAGGAACTTCTTCACTTGGGACAGGTGTTTAGTGGAAAGAGCGTCCCAGAAAATTCCACTATCTCATCACCGTTTCAATCATAGAGAAGGAAAAGCCTAATGAAAATGACCGCGATGTTGGTTCTCTTTGGCCTCCTGATTACCGGGGCTTTTAGCGCATCGGCGCAAGAAACCAGTGCAAAGCCAATGACTCACACGCACACAATGAAGGGTTATCTTGTAGATAAGATGTGCGCGACTGGAATGGCAAAGAAGGCGCCCGATGAGGCAATGGCGAAAGCAGCAAAGCACACGAAAAGCTGTGCGCTTGAAGAGAGTTGTATGGAGAGCGGATTTGGATTGATGTCTGAGGGAAAGTGGTACAAATTCGACGACGCGGGTGACAAGAAAGCGCTTGCGTGGCTGAACAAAACAGACAAGAAAAATGATCTGATGGTCGAAGTTACGGGGACTCACGATGGTGATATCTTCAAGGTTGTTTCGCTGAAAGAGGTGAAAGCAAGCGGGAACAAGAAGAAGGTGGAGTCTAAGAGCGACGACATGAAAATGGATGATATGAAGAAAGATTGACGGCGAAACTCGTGCAATCATCTGTGAAAGGCCTCTTTGATTGAATGTCAAAGGGGCTTTTTCGTTTTGTGGGCGTCTGGGGACGGTCCAAGTCCGCCCATTCTGGAAATTGCAAAGATTCTCGTTCTCATCCCTTCACTCGCCGGGCCCGCTTTCATTGCAGCACCATCCTGCGTGCCGTGTCAAATTGCATGCTACTGAAAATAGGCTTATCTTGCTGTTGCAGATGGCGTTATTCTCCAATTACTTAACCGCAGATACATGCGTTTAGGACTTTTTTCGATAGTTTGTCTATTTCTTCTCGCCACCGAATCTCCAGCTCAAAACACAAAGGAAAACGCCGATTTTAAGCTGGCTGTAAACCTCTTCTCCGATAAGCTGTACGATCTCTCCCTGGAGCAATTCAAGCAGTTCATTTCGACGTATCCATCCAGCCCGCAGAGCATTGAGGCAAAATACTACGTCGCACTCGCAGATCGGGCCCTCAAGAAAGACGATGATGCCCGGATCGCATTCCAGAACTTTGCCATAAACTATCCGGAGCACCCAAGAGCGGCAGAGGCATGGTGGAATATCGGAGAAATCTACAGTGCGGCAGGCAAACTTGCTGATGCAGCATCCGCATTCGAGCGCATCAAAGTATTTCAACCCAAGAGCAGTCTCGCCCCGAAGGCACTTCTCACCTCTGGAAATCTTTTTGAACGAGCCGGCGACAATGACAATGCGAAACGTTGCCTTCGATCGCTCATCAGCGACTATCCAACGGACGAGAACGTCACTGCGGCGCACGCTCGCCTGGGGGAGTTGTATTTGAAAGAGAACAACTCCGTTGCGGCGCAGCATGAGTTACAAGTGGTTACGGAAAGCGGAGCAGACCCTGAACTTTCAGCGACAGCGACACTCGAGCTTGCATCCATCGCCGAAAACTCCGGCAATACTGAGGAATCGGAGCGGCTCTATCGTTCGATTCTCGATGAGAAAAAATCAAGCCTCTCGTCCGCGACGATCGGCCGAACGAAGCTTCTGCTCTCCCGTTTTCTCAACGCCGCCGGAAAGCAAGGAGACGCACTAGAAATTCTCCAGAAGTTGTGCGCGGATTCGGCGAAGATCCCCCAGGAGCTGCTCCAACAGGCTTTGATCGAATTAGGAAAGAATAGTCTGGCGCAGGCAGATTTCAAAAGAGCCGCTGCTGCGTACGAACGGTCGCTGAGTCACCCCGCAGACTCCAATCTCGTTGTGCCTGCCTTGTTTGGCGCCGGTCAGGCGTACGACGCACTCAAGGAATTCCATAAATCATTTCTGGCGTACTCATCCGCCGCAGAACATCCGTTGGCGGCTCGAGAGAGGCGAACGGCAATTCTTCGCTCCGCCGTCATCTCCGCAGAAATGAAGAGTTTCGCCGTTGCGGCCCGTTATTACCAGCAATGCCTTGACCTGTATCCCGCGGATCCGGATGCGCCGGAGATCCTCTTCCGTATCGCCGAACTCAAACGGCTTAGGTTGAACGACCCCCAGGGAGCGGCAGAATTGTACGAGGAATTCCTTTCAAAATATCCTCAGGATGAAAAAGCCGACGATGCCGCCTTCGCCCTGGCAATCACGTATGAATCTCTGCACGAAACGGCAGACGCGGTGAAGACGTACGGCAAGCTCATGAAGAACTACAGTTCAAGTCCGTCGGCGCCCAAAGCTGCGGAGAGGAAGGAATTCCTCGAGCAGTTTCAATCGTCGGACAAAGGACAGACAGTGAAACAGCTGGCGCTCCTCATCGGCGACTTGATTCTGGAAAAAGAGAAGTCGGAATTGGCTGTTCGGCTGGGAGATATTTATCTCGACGTCCTTCAGGATTTTCCGCAAGCAGCTCTCCAGTATCAAAAGGCAGAGTCGGTGAGCAGAGACTCCGTCGTGAAAGAACGAGCTGCATTCAAGCGCACGGTGGCGTTGAGCCGGCAATGCGAACTCGACACCTCATACATGCGCGTCGCCGTCGATGCGCTCGCTTCTTTTCTGAAAGAGTTCCCCAACGGAAGCTACACGGACGATGCCGCCTATACGCGGTTTCTCCTTCAAAGCAAATTTGCCGGTGCCTCGACGCGGATTCAGCTGGCACAGAGATTTTTGGATGAGCGGCCGGACTCGAGATTTGTTCCGAATCTCCTGCTTGCGCTCGGGAAAGCCCAAACTGATAAGGGGCTGGTGGGAGAATCAATCGTAACGTACCGGAAGATCGCGTACGGATTTCCGACCCGACCACAGGCAGAGGAAGCAACCGCAGAACTCGGATTCCAACTCGGCGCGCTGGGCCGCGACGATACCGCGGCGGTTGTTCTGAGCGACTACCTCCGGGCGTATCCCCAGGGATTCTATTGTGCGGAAGTACTTTACGAGCTCGGCGTCATCTCGGCCCGCGACGATAAGCCGCTTATCGCTGCAACATCGTTCGAACAGCTTCGATCCAAGTATTACTATTCGCCTCGCGCTGTCGAGTGCCTGGAAGCCTTGGCGCAAAGCTATCGCAAAACCCAACAATATAACCGAGCAATCGCTTTGTGCCGCCAGCTGCTCGACCGTTCGTCCTCACCGTTGGAACAGGGCGCCGCATCGAGGCCACGGACCGTCCTCCTCCTCGCCCAGATCTACGACGCAGCGCAAGATACCGTGCAAGCACAGAGGGAGTATCTCGATTTTCTGATTCAGGACAACCGATCTCCCGAAGCATCCGTTGCCTTCGCGCGGCTCGCCGCGTTTGAAAAACAGGAAGGAAGAACCGACCTTGCGATCCGTTATCTCGAAAAGTCCGTATCTATCCAACGCGGCCCTGAGAACAGTGCGGACCTGGCCGCTTTGTATTATGCCGTCAGCGACTATCCTAGCGCCATTGCGGAATACAGAGCTCTCATCGGACTAAGCGGCGCAGATTCATCTTCAGTCCGCTCGGCGCGAATAAGAATTATCACCGCCCTTGTTCGGTCCGACAAGAACAAAGAGGCAGAAAAAGAAATCTCGGCGTTCACCAAGGCTTACGGGGCCGACCGGAACGCGTTTGCCGAATTTGAATTTGAGAAAGCCATGTCGCTCTACCGCGCGGAAGAACTGGATCGCGCTCTTGCAGTTCTGCGGAACATTCCGGTAAGATATGACTCAACAGACATCCTTCCCCTCGCATCGTTCTGGATTGGAAAAGTTCTCGAGGCGAAGGAACTTCCGGACACTGCCATGGCGCAATACAACCTCGTCATGAGGTTGTACCCCCGT
This sequence comes from uncultured Chitinophagaceae bacterium, assembly GCA_964384415.1. GTDB lineage: Bacteria > Bacteroidota > Ignavibacteria > UBA10030 > UBA8401 > JAGVPT01. The sequence goes on from CAYLMV010000006.1 coordinate 56,166, forward strand.
TCCGAGATCCTTCCCAAAGTGTACCTTGCATTGGGCAATATTTTCTTCTACAAGGAGAAGTACGACGAGGCAGTCAAGTATTACAGACTCATTGTGGACAAGCCGGAACATTCGCTGGACGTCCTTCCATTTGCGATGAGCAATCTGATCGAAGCGTACAAGGAGCTGGCCCTCTACGACGGCGCCCTTGAATTGACACGGACATTCATCGATACATACCCTAATGATGAATCGATCCTCAACAAAAAAATCGACCTTGGCATCCTCTACCAGAAACTCGGGTATTATGATCAGGCCGTTGTTCAGCTGGAGGGACTTCTGGAAACGACGAACAAGGATCTTGAATCGGAGATTCGTTATTACCTGGGCGAATCTTATTTCGACAAGGGGGATTATCAGCAAGCCATCCTTGAGTTTTTGAAGGTCCCGTATCTGGTCACCAAGAAAACAAAAATAGACTGGACCCCGAACTCATACTATATGTCGGCACAGTCTTACGAGAAGATGGGAAAGTTTGACCAGGCGTTGAACATGTACCAGCAGATTATCGATAAACCGGGAATCGATCCGGCATTCAAAACGGCAGCGCAGAAGGAAATCAACCGCGTGAAGAGTCTCGTGAAAAAGGACAATAACTAACTGGGACGAAGACGGCCATGTTTGAAAAGGAAACCGAACAACTTATCGGGGCGGTGCGGCAGGCGACGATCGGCGACGCGAAGGCGATCGGCCTGAGGGAGATCTTCGAATCGAACATTCCGGCGAGCGTGAAGGTTTTTTTCCGGGCCGAGGTCGAATCGATGCTCGATGCCGAAAGGAAGCCCGAGACCCGGTCGGGACGATTCAAATACGACCTTCCTGAAATCACAATGCTCCAGGAGCAAATCAGCGCGCTGCTGATCCACAATTTTATCTTTCAGAAGGACGACTTCGAAACGACGCTCGACAAGTGCGTCCACTTCATGCTGAATTATCTCTGCAGGCCCCAGTGGACTCTGAACAGCTTCTTGTTCGAGGAATCGGGCCGGGCCTCGTCATCCCAGATTCTCAAGAAGCTCCGGTATTGCAGGGACTACAGCTATTTTCCAGACATCCTGCGCAAATACTTCGGACAGCGCGGAGTCGGGGAGATCACGCTCGAGGAAGGACGAAACCTCATTGCCAGAATCGATGCCGAGGTTGTGAAGGGACACACGAGTACTGAACTGGCACAAATAACGGTGCCCCTCTTCGAGTTTATCGCGTATGCCCGCTCGCACAAACTGAGTGCGACACCAAGAACGATTCCCACCCGTGCGCTCATTTACTTTTTTGAAGATAAGAAGATGAGTTCTCTCTGCGAGCGACTCTCGCGGGAACGCGAAGTGAACAATGTCAAAGAGATGAGCTTTCACCAGCTGGCAAACATGCTCGAGAAAATGCGAACGGGTGATGAACATGCCAGCTTGTTCGACGAAAACTCCGAACCGCTGCCGGCGGGCGATGATTCCGCGCTGGACCTTCCCGTCATGCCCGGAGTTTCTGAAAGCATTTCCGTTGCGCGTCAGGCATCCACAGAACCGCCGAAGCCGCTGCCCCCGGTATTCTCACTCGAAGAAGAACGGTCGATCATCAAATATGTGTTCCACCAAAACGAAGAAGCATTCCGAGCCGCCATGACGGAAGCATTGACCGCTGCGGCGTGGGACGAAGCTGCCCTTACGATCGACCACTATTTTCTGATGAACGATGTCGAGCCATTCACGAAAGAGGCTATTTTATTTACAAACCGGCTGCAGAACAGGTTGCTTGAAAAGAACGTAAAGTTGTGAGCTGACGGCGGTTGAGCCTGACCTGCCATATTCCTTCGGATGCCCCACCCGATTTTTATTCTTCACCGCAGCACTTACTCTTGGGTTGTTTATGTTTATCGACTCGGCAAAAATATTCGTTCGGTCCGGCAACGGAGGCAATGGGATTATTCATTGGCGGCGGGAAAAGTACGTACCAAAGGGAGGCCCCGACGGCGGCAACGGCGGCAAAGGCGGAGATGTTCTTGTCCGGGCGGAAAAGCAGCTTACGACGCTTCTCGATTTCCGGTACAAGAAACGTTACATCGCTCAGAACGGAGACCCGGGCGCTGGATCTAACTGCGAAGGACGATCGGCGCAGGATATCCTGATCAAAGTTCCGTGCGGAACCATTCTCAAGAACGCATTGACAGGCGAAATTATCGGCGACCTTGTTGACCACGGGGCCCAGATTGTCGTCGCTCGAGGGGGACGCGGCGGAAAGGGCAATTCGGAATTTGCGACGTCGACGAATCAGGCCCCGAGGATCTGTACGCCGGGTGAAGAAGGGAATGAGCTCAACATCGAACTCGAACTAAAGCTGCTGGCCGACGTCGGCCTGGTGGGATACCCGAATGCCGGCAAATCCACCCTCATTTCAAAAATCTCGGCTGCAAAACCGAAGATCGCAGACTACCCCTTCACAACGCTGATCCCAAATCTCGGAATGGTTTATTTTCAGGAAGGAAAGAGTTTTGTGGTGGCGGACATCCCGGGACTCATCGAGGGTGCGCACCAGGGGAAGGGTCTGGGCACGCAATTCCTGCGGCATATCGAACGAACCAAGGTGCTCGTTTACCTCATCGAATGCACAAGCGTGGATCCGAAAAAAGACTTCCTCACACTGAGGAATGAGCTCGAATCATTCAACAGCAGCCTGCCGAAGAAACCGACGATCGTGGTGCTGACGAAGCTCGATATCGCCGACACCGCGGTCCGGAAAGAAATAAAGAAAATCAAGTTCCGCAAAGGGGTCGCGGTCCATTACATCTCAGCTGTGACCGGCGAGAATCTGAGCGAGCTCGTCGCGGCGATGTGGAAGATTCTTGAGAAGAAGAAGGCCGCAGCAGAGTGACGGCATTACTATCCGATTGGTAGTTGTGTATTTTAAAAAATAGAGTCATTGCGAGGAGTCCCGCTTATCGCGGGGCGACGAAGCAATCCCCCACCAATCACGGGGATTGCTTCTCCCGCTCTTCGAGCGGGATCGCAATGACTTATGACCCAAAGTAGACCACTGCGCCGATAGACATTCATTTCATTTCTTTGTAGATTCGCTCCTCATGAAAAGCTCAAAGCGCGATTCCGACTTTACAACTCCTGAAAAACTCGAGAACGATTCCGAGTTTGATCAGACCCTTCGCCCTTCTGCCTTCGATGAATTTGTCGGTCAGCAGAAGATCGTCGATAATCTCAGAATATTTATCGCGGCGGCGAAGAAGCGAAACGAATCGCTCGATCACGTCCTGCTCACGGGTCCACCGGGCCTGGGCAAGACCACGCTCGCATACATCATCGCGAACGAGATGGGTGCGCGGATCACGATCACTTCTGGACCCGTTCTCAACAAGCCAGCCGACCTGGCTGGCGTACTCACCAACCTCAGCGAGGGGGACGTCCTCTTCATCGATGAAATCCACAGATTGAACTCCGTCGTGGAAGAATACCTCTATTCCGCGATGGAAGAATTCAGGCTGGATATCGTCATCGATTCCGGTCCGAGTGCGCGGAGCATTCAAATCTCCCTCCCCCGGTTTACGCTCGTCGGGGCCACGACGCGCGCCGGACTCTTAACGGCGCCTCTCAGAGCCCGATTCGGCGTCTCCAACAGACTCGATTATTATACTCCCGATCAGCTCTCTAGGGTCATCGCGCGATCTGCCGGCATCCTGAAAATTGATACCGTTGCCGAGGGGATTGGAGTGATAGCGCACAGGTCGCGAGGCACTCCCCGAATTGCGAATCGTCTTTTAAAACGCTGCCGCGATTTCGCGGAGGCCGACGCGGCTCTGGCGAAACACAAACAGGTAATCACGAAAGAGGTCGCTGAACACTCGCTGCGGGCTCTCGAAGTGGACGACCTTGGGCTTGATGAAATGGACAAGCGGATCTTACGGACGATCATCGAGAAGTATGGCGGCGGACCGGTTGGTGTCGGCTCGCTCGCAGTCGCTGTCGGAGAGGAGCCGGGCACGATCGAAGAAGTTTATGAGCCCTTCTTGATTCAAGAAGGCTTCATCAAGCGCACCCCCCGCGGCAGGGAGGCCACCGATATTGCCTACCGGCATTTCGGAATCCACAAGAGATCGCCCTCGCAGGAAACCCTCTTTTAACTGCCTCTCAGCCCCCGTATCTTGGGGCGAGCGTGAATTTCTGCAATCCCTCTCCCCTTTTCCATCTCCCATCTTCCATCTTCCATCTCCCATCTTCCATCTCCCATCTCCCATCCTCCCTCCTCCACCTCCCCT
>CAYLMV010000006.1:60562-61839 GCA_964384415.1 uncultured Chitinophagaceae bacterium
TTCCATCTCCCATCTTCCATCTCCCATCTCCCATCCTCCCTCCTCCACCTCCCCTCTTATTTTCTGCTGGAAATTAAGCCAGAAAATTGGCACTATACGGGCGAGTCCTTTAGAACAACGTCCAACGATACATAATTTGGTGATCGCCATGCCTCTCGACAAAGACCTGCAGTCGGTCCAGGAAGTGCGGGAACTCCTCACAAAAGCCAAAGAAGCGCAGCTCGCTTTCCGTGCGTATTCCCAGGAACAGGTGGACACAATCGTCAGGGCGATGGTGGATGCCGGTTTTGCCGACGCAGAGCGGCTGGGTCGAATGGCGTACGAGGAAACCGGGTTCGGCAAACCGGAAGACAAGAAAAAGAAGAATGAGTTCGCCACTAAAAGGGTATGTGAGTCGATCAGAGATTTGAAAACGGTCGGCGTCATTCGGGAAGACAAGGAAAAGAACATCATCGAAATTGGGGAACCCATGGGAGTCGTGGCCGCGTTGATTCCATCTACTAATCCCACGTCGACCGTCATGTTCAAAGCAATCATTTCGGTGAAGGGGCGGAACGGCTTTGTCGCGAGTCCTCATCCCCGTGCTGCAAAATGCACGCTTGAGGCTGCGCGAGTGGTCGCCGAAGCGGCGGTGCGGGCGGGAGCGCCGCAAGGGCTGATCGCCTGCATGTCGTTCCCTTCGATTGAAGGAACCAACGAATTGATGAAGCATAAGTTGACGGCAATCATCCTCGCTACGGGGAGCAATCCGATGGTGCGGGCTGCCTATAGCTCCGGCAAGCCGGCGCTGGGTGTTGGTTCGGGAAACGTACCGGCTTTTATTGAGCGAACGGCAAACATCAAGAAGGCGGTTGCCGACATCGTTTCAGGAAAGATGTTTGATTGGGGAGTGCTATGCTCGACGGAATCGGGAGTGATCGTAGACTCCCCCGTCAAGACCGTCGTGGTGGACGAATTCAAAAAGCTCAAGAGTTACTTTGTTTCGCCTGAAGAGAAAGAGAAGTTGAGCCGCACAATGTTTGACCCAGCCGGAGCGATCAATCCGGATATGGTTGGGAAATCCCCGGTGTTCATTGCTCAAAAAGCGGGGTTTAGCGTTCCGCCGGACACTTCGTGTTTGATAGCCGAGCTGCCATCTGTTGGAAGAGAGTATCCTCTTTCGCGGGAAAAACTTTCGCCTGTGCTTTCCATGTTCACGGTCGACGGATGGCGGGAGGGATGCGAGCGCTGCATCGAAATGCTGGAGTTTGGCGGGCTCGGGCATACGATGGTGATAC
>CAYLMV010000007.1:0-38742 GCA_964384415.1 uncultured Chitinophagaceae bacterium
CGAACCCTTCATGCCGGAAGAACTCCGCCGCCGCTTCAAAGGTTGAAAATTTGTTCTCATCGATTCGGTGTTGCTTGAAGAATTCTTTTTCTTGATCGCGGAATGTCAGGTCAAAACCATCCATTTTTTTTGAAAGATAGATATCCGCCGTGATCCAGTACCCGCCGCGTTCGCTCAGCGCCCTGTGAATGATCCTGCATAGTTTCTTCTTTTCTTCAGCATCCAAATACATGAGCAGCCCTTCGTTGAGGATGACCAACTCGCCTTGTGGAAAACGATCCACAATCTCCAAGAACTGACTTTCATCGAGGGCGTTAAGGGGCAGGAGTTCTAGATTACCGGGTCCGTCCAGAGAGGGCTGAAGAGATTGAATCATCGTTCTTTTTGCCGCGATCACCTCAGGAAGATCGGTATCGATGTAATGAATCCCCTCGCGCTGTGTTCTGTCCAGACCGCGGAAAGAAAAGCCCGAAGACAATTCAAGAACATTCTTGGCAGGCACTCCATCCATCAACTGGTCGATGCTCCAGTAGCGCATTTCGAAATGGAGGACTCGAGCCCAAAACCCGGCATCCCTGTTGGCGAAATCAGGACGGTACTGTTCGGGCGCCATCATCAGTTCGGCTGCTTGCTTCGCAAAAGGAATGTTTGTTAATCCCTTCAACAAGAGTAACGACCGGGCCGAAGGACTGATGGTACCGTAATTGCGATCGGGTGACGCTTGTTGACCTGACTGCACCATGGCTGGCAAAAAGTGGTTTAAGTGATACATCACTGCTGTTATGCCGCCCGCACATTGCTTTCGGCGTGAGATGAGCGACGCATTCCCGGTCTATGGAGAAGAGCGAATTTCCGCGGCGCACAATAGCTATTATAAGTCAGCGCTTCTTCGAGCGAGGAGTCCATCGCACTTCGACTCCGCCTTCAACGGAATTTGCGTATCGGGCGAGAACAAAGAGGAGGTCGGAAAGCCGGTTTAGATAGACAAGCACGGTGCGGTTAATTGTTTCGGAGAGGGAAAGCCTCACAGTGAGAAGCTCTGCGCGCCGGCAGATCGTCCGGGCAAAGTGAAGCTGGGCAGCCGCGGGTGAGCCTCCGGGAAGAACGAATGACTCCAGCGGCGAGAGGGATTCCTGAAATGTGTCGATGAATTTTTCGAGCGGCTTGATGTGGGAGGCTCTGATGTTGGGCACGACCCGCCGTTTGCCGGACATCCTGGTCGCCAGATCGGCTCCAAGCACAAAAAGATCGGCTTGAATCCTCTTCAGCACAACATCAATTTCCGAGCCCGGCTTCAGGGAGCGGACAATTCCAATAGCAGAATTCAATTCGTCAACGGCGCCGTACGCCTCGATCCGCGGATGATCTTTGGAGACTCTCTCGCCGCCGAAAAGCCCGGTCTCCCCCTCATCTCCTGTTTTGGTGTAGATCTTCATCCTTCCCGGACCTTGCCGCCTTCTGCTTTCAGGATATTCTCAAGGGCTTTGATGCGTTCTTCGAGCGCCGCTGCTCCCTGCACGGTCGCCTGGATGTCACGGAGCTCCACTCTTCTCAATTCGTCGATCTTGTCGTGGAGTTCCTGGAGCATCAATTCCGATTTTAGATTGACCTGGTAGTCCAATTCCGCCTTTAAGCGATCCTTTTTCTGTGCACGATTCTGGCTCATCATGATGACCGGAGCCTGGATTGCCGCGATACAGGAGAGAATGAGATTGAGGAAGATGAAAGGATATTCGTCGAACGGACGGAGCCATATTTGGACAGTATTGACGATCATCCATCCAAAAAGGAACACACCAAATGCGGAGATAAATGCCCAGCTTCCTCCGAATTCCGCGATCCTGTCTGCTAATCGGTCGCCGACACTCAAACGCTCTTCCATTTCGTCGTTGACGTTCTTCGACGCAAGCGACATGAGGAGGTCGTCGGTTTGCCGCAATCGATCCGCGATCTCCGTCATCATGGCGATGGCAACTTCGGGGCGTTCCAGGAGAAAAGAAATGAACTCCTGGCGGTTCATCTGGAGCAGGCGACAATCCTCAGTCGCCGTTGCCGTCGCCGTCCTCGTTCGACCGTCGATGAGCGAAAGCTCTCCGAAAAAATCCCCCTCATGCAGGTGCGAGATGCGAAGCTTCTCGTTTCTTCCCCCGATCGGCACCGAGATCTCGATCGTCCCTTTTTCGATGACGAACATCGATGAACCGGGCTCGCCTTTGACGAACAGAACCTCTCCTTCTTTCAGGCTTCGCCGTTCCCACAGTTCGGAGAGCAGCTGCTTGTCGGAAGCCGAGAGTTTTTCGAAGATCGGTATTTTGAGTGTTTCGTCCACTGGCCGCGTCTGTTTGTGGAAACCGCCGAGTTATTTCTTCTTGCCTCTGTTCTGCCAGAACCCCGGAAGCAGGGTGTAAAAATGCGCCGACGTACGAATCCCGCCGAAAAAATTTCCTAGATTGATGAATTCGTCCGGCGAATGTGCGTTCTCGTCGGGCAGCCCGAATCCTAGGAGCACGGTGTCGATGTCGAGGATCTTCTTGAACTGGGCGACGATTGGAATTGATCCGCCCTCGCCCTGGTAGAGAACTTTCTTCCCAAAACCTTTTTCCAACGCCGCGACGGCTGCCTTGACGCCAGGACTGTCGATTGGAGTAATCGCCGCTTCGCCTCCATGCAGCGCGCGCACTTTCACGTCAATCGTCTTGGGAGCTATTTTCTTCAGATGCTTCTCGAAGAGCTTCGCCGCCTTGGCTGACGATTGGTCGGGGACCAGCCGCATTGAAATTTTGGCGAAAGCTTTTGCCGGCAGCACCGTCTTCGCACCCTCACCGGTATATCCTCCCCAAATGCCGTTGCATTCGAGAGTGGGACGGGACCAAAGCCGTTCAAGCGTGGTGAATCCTTTTTCCCCGTAGAGCTGGGCAACGCCGAGATCCTTCGCATATTTCTTGTCGCTGAAGGGAAGTTTCTTGAATGAATCGCGCTCGGCCTTCGTCAGGCTCCGGACATCGTCGTAAAATCCCTTGATGGTAATCTTGCCGTTTTTATCGTGCAGCGACGCGATCATCTCGCACAGCGCTTGCACCGGGTTGTGCACCGAACCTCCGAAAGATCCCGAGTGCAAGTCGCGGTTCGGACCGGTCACTTCGACTTCCATGTACGATAGACCGCGGAGGCTGTAACAAATCGATGGTACTCCCTTTGCGTACATTCCAGAATCCGAGATCACGACGAGGTCCGCCTTCAGCAGATCCTGATGCTCCTCGACGAACCGGTCCAGGTTGTCGCTGCCGATCTCTTCCTCACCTTCAATGAGCATTTTGAGATTCACGGGGAGGGCGCCGTGCTTTTTCATGAGCGCTTCAACTGCCTTGAGATGAATCAGCACCTGCCCCTTGTCGTCGGCGGCTCCTCGCGCATAGAGATTCTCCCCGCGAATCGTCGCCTCGAACGGCGGCGATGTCCACAGGTTCAACGGGTCCACCGGCTGCACGTCGTAATGGCCGTAAAAAAGAACCGTTGGCCGTCCCGCCGCGTGGCTCCATTCGCTGTAGACGAGCGGATGCCCCCCTGTCGGAAGAATCTGAACGCTTTCCATCCCCACGGTTTTCATCTGTTCAGCAACCCATTCCGCGCACTTCTGCATGTCCTTCCCGTGTTCTTTCTGCGAGCTGACACTCGGGATAGCCAGGAATTGTTTCAACTCAGCGAGGTATCGTTCACTGTTGGATTCGATATACGGTAGGACTTGTTCCATGATAGATCCTTCATTGGTGAAAAAAGTTTAGGGCAATACAACTTACTTGATCAGGCTTCCGGAATCAACTTCATTGGAAACGGTGAGCAGCGCAAAGGCATCGCCGGATCCGCTTGTGGCGAGCAGCATTCCCTGCGATTCAACGCCCATGAGCTTCGCCGGCGCAAGGTTCGCGACGACGATGACGGTTTTCCCCACGAGATCCTCAGGTTTTCTCTGTTCGGCGATCCCCGCAACGATCTGCCGCTGCTCGGTGCCGATTTCAACCTGCAGTTTTAGCAGCCTTTTGGATTTCGGCACCGGTTCGCACGCCGTGATCTTTGCCACGCGCAAATCGACTTTTTGAAAATCCTCGAATGTAATCTGAGGCTTCAGCGGGGTCATGGTCTTTGCCGCGGCAGGAACAGCCTCTCCTTCCGGCGGCGTCAGCTTTTCAAGTTCTTTTCCGATGGCTTCATCCTCGATTTTTTTGAATACAATTTCGGCTTTGTTCAGCTTTTGTCCCTCGGGAATGCGCATGGCGCCCGCATCGTCCCATTGTTCGTCTTCGAGGCGCGGCTGCATTCCGATCATTGCCCAGATTTTCGCTGAAGAAAACGGGACGATGGGAGCCATCAGCACTGCGAGCGACCGGACAATCTGGAGACAAATGTGAAGCGTTGTGGCGCACTGCTCACGGTCGGACTTGACGGTTTTCCACGGCTCGCTGTCGTTGAAGTATTTGTTCGCAGCGCGCGCCAGGTTCATGATCTCGGCGGCGCCTTCGCGGAACTTGAATTGCTCGAAAAGCTGGCCGGCCGCCGAAGGAGTCTTCTTCAAGAAACTGACGATCTCCCGATCGCGCTCATTCAACGGGCCAAGCTTCGGAACGATGCCGCCGAAATTCTTCTCGGCAAACGCAAGAGTCCTGTTGATGAAATTCCCGTAGATATCGGCCAGCTCGTTATTGCTCTTTGCCTGAAAATCTTTCCAGTAGAAATCCGAATCCCTGGTTTCCGGCAAAATAGACGTCATCGTATATCGAAGCAGGTCGGGCTCGAACGAGGCCAGAAAATCTTTCACGTAGATCGCGTTATTGCGGCTCTTCGAGAACTTCCCTCCCTCCAGGTTCAGGAATTCGTTCGCCGGTACGTTGTCGGGCAGAATGTACCCGCCGCGGGCCATGAGCATCGCGGGGAAGACGATGCAATGGAAGACCACGTTGTCTTTCCCGATGAACGCAATGTATCGTGTCGATTCGTCCTGCCAGTAACTCTTCCACCGTTCGGGTTCGCCGATCCGCTGGGCCCACTCTTTCGTCGATGAGATGTATCCGAGCACGGCATCGAACCATACATACAACACCTTGCTGGGGAAACGGTCGAGAGGGACCGGCACGCCCCAATTCAAATCCCTCGTCACCGCCCTGTCCTGCAGTTTATCGTTAAACCAGCTGCGGCAGTACTTAATGACGTTGTCTTTCCATTCCGGATGCGAACGGATGTACTCTTCGAGCCGTTCCTGATAATCGCCGAGCGGCAGGTAGAAATGCGTCGTCTTTTTGACAACCGGCGTCGTTCCGCAGAGCTTGCATTTCGGCTTGATGAGCTCGACGACGTTGAGCCACGTACCGCAATTCTCGCACTGGTCGCCCCGGGCCGATTCATATCCGCAGACGGGGCAGGTCCCCTCGACATAGCGGTCGGCCAGGAACATTTTGTTCACTTCGCAGTAGAGCTGTTCCTCTTCCTTTTCCTTCAGAAGGCCTTTCGAATAAAAATCAAGGAAGAACTCTTTTGAAGTCTCGTGATGGATCGGAAGAGATGTCCGCGAATAGTTGTCGAAGCTGATCCCGAGGTCGGCGAAAGATTTCGCGTTCATCGTGTGGAAGCGGTCGACGATCACCTGGGGGGACACACCCTCCTTGTCGGCGGCGATGGTGATTGGAACGCCGTGCTCGTCCGAACCGCAGATGAACAGTACCTCCTTATGCCTCAGGCGCTGGTAGCGGACGTAGATATCGGCCGGCATATACGCGCCCGCAAGATGGCCCAGGTGGATCGGGCCGTTGGCATACGGAAGCGCCGCCGTAACGAGAATTCTCTTTTCGCTAGCGTTCATTCATCAACAGTCGTTTGAGCCGGATAGAAAGGGAGATGAGCACTAGTGGAAGATACACATTTCCGCGGAGAAGTTCGAGGGCTCTCTCTACAGCGGCGATGGTTGCCGGGAAATTCGCCTCGCCGAATCGGGCGAGGAATCTCGATAAATCTGCATTCTGATCCTCATTAATCACTCCGGCCGCCCCGCCTTCCCTCAGGATCATCGCATCGCGCAGCCATGTCAGGAGCAGCAAAAGGAATTGCTCGACCGATCCCCTGTCGTTCTCGCTCACCTGAAGATCTATTTCCTCCATGAGCTTCACATTGCGTCCGCCGAGCGTTGCCCGAAGAAATCCGACCGCTTCCGCGCGCTTGGCCGTAAGATCTCCGGAGAGGAGTTCCAGCGCGTACGAATAGTCTCCTGCCGCAAGTTTCGAAATAATTTTCGATTGCTCCGGCGAAGACTCTTCCCTTTCCGACAAAGCCCGTTCAACATCCGCATCTCTCAGAATTTCGCATCGTACGCTTTGACAACGGGACACTATCGTCGGCAGCAATTTCTCTTTGCGTGCGGTGGTGAGAAGAAAAAGAGTGTCGCTCAGCGGCTCTTCCAGCACCTTCAGCAGAGAGTTTGCTGATGTATCGTTCATCAGCTCGGCATCGCACATGATGAATATTTTTCTTCCCTTCTCAAAAGCGGAAAACGAGGATTCCTTTTTGACTTCGCGAACGCTCCCGATATTGATTTGCGTCGCTTTCGGGATGTCGATATGGAAGTACGGGTTCTTTGCTTTCAATTCGAGCTGCGAGCGAATTTCCTCCCGCAGTTCGGCCTGAATTTTGCCTTCGCCGTTGTCGCCCCCTTTGTCGGCCTTTGACGCCGGCATGGCAAACACCAGTTTCAGGTTCGGGTGCTGAAGAATTTGCACTTTCCGGCAGCTGGGGCACGAATCGCACGCCTCGATTCCCTGCTTCTCGCATAACAGGGTTTTTGCGAACTCGATCGCCAACGCATCCTTTCCGATGCCGCGCGGGCCCCAGAGCAGATACGCGTGAGCGATCCTTGCCTGTTCGATCGACCGGCGAAGGATCTCCTGAGCTCGTTCTTGTCCGATAATAGAGCTCCAGCTCACCGGATCACCATCGATCGATTGTCGGGTTTCATTTTCCTTGCTCGAATAGTCATCCTTGCCCGTTGTTAGAACGCCTGGCCAATGCCAACCTGGATCACGCTGAAAGACCCGGTCAGGAGCTTCTTGCTGAAGATCCATCGCTGACCGGCCGGCTCTTTCGGATCATAGACGCGGAGGCCGAGGTCGAAGCGCAGCGGTCCGACAAACGTCTCGTACCGCAGCCCGGTGCCGGCCGCAATCGCGATATTGGCGGGCTGAATTTCCATCAGCTTGTTCCAAAGGTTGCCGTAGTCGACAAACACCACGCCCATGATATTGTCGAGGTTGAAAAACCAGAATTTTCCCGATTCCGGAAATAGGCTTATTCTGGACTCTATGTTTCCTTCCAGGATGACATTGCCTCCCTGGTCCGGGTTTTCGAATGCCGCGAGGTCGCGCGACTTCCAACCCCTGATGCTTCCGCTCCCTCCCGCAAAAAACTTTCTCGTCGGCGGAACAGGAGTCGTATTGTTTGGATCGTAGAGCTCGGCGACTCCTCCTCTGAGCCTGAAAGCCCAGACCACCGACTTTCTGCCGCCGTTTGAAAAATAGTGTCTTTCCAGAAATGAAAACTTGTAGTACTGAGAATACGGGAGCCCGGAACCGAGAGAGTTGAACAATTTCGGGATAACCCCGGCTTCTTCGATCGAGACGGATTGGAAGTAACCAAGGGACGGTGAAAAAACGTCATTGGTCTTGTCTTGCTGAAGCGTGAGCGTGAGAATCGAGTTAAACTGTTTCTCGCGGGTACCCGTAAAAGTGGTGATATCCACTTTCGTCGTGTCGCTGATGCTGACTCCGACGCGCTCGAGATTCCAATCGGCAAAGCCGACCGTGTTGTCGGAGAATTTTGTGATGAGTCCGATTCGGTTGATCAGCGTGTTCAGGTCATAAAACTCCTGCTTCTCATAAGCGGCAGAGATCGTCCAGCTGGCGCTCGTTCTGTTTGTGAAAAAATAGGGCTGAACCACCTGTGTCTGGAGCTCAGTCTTCGTCAATAACGTGGGCTCCTTGATGCCGTCTCTGAGCGCTCCCGAGATATTCAGGTCCTGAATAGATTGAAGACGGAACCTGAGGTTTGCGGATAGATTTCGCGCCTGACCGTAGAAGTTCCGGTTGTTATAGCCGAGACCGAGGCCGGCGTTGAGTGCGTTGTTTTCGTCGTCCACAAGCAGTTCGGGCGTTACCTCCTGCAGTTCGCGCGATCGCAGGAGGATGCGCACTGGAATTGTGGGCGGGATCGTGGAATCAACCGGAATCCCCGGTTCTATTTTCGCGCTCTCGAAGATTCCCAGCCGGACCAGATTCTGCTCGGATTCGATTCTCTTTTGTTCGTTGTACACCTGGCCGGTCGTAAAGTCCAATTGCCGGTAGACAATCGTCGAATCGACTTCGTCCGCTCCGGTGACGAGCGCTACTCCGCCGAAGGTGTAGCGTGAGCCGGGATGGTACGAAAGGGTGAGCGTATAGTCGTCGGTGGAGAGATAAAAAAGGGCGGGAACGTTGTCGACTCGCGCGTTGGTGTAGCCGCTGTTGCGGAAAATTCTGAGGACGCGCAATTGTTCCTGTTCGATCAGGTCCTTGACGTATGGGTCTCCGCGCTTGATAAGCAGACCGTCGTAGATTTCCTTCCTGACATCGCCCGCGACAGAGTCGATGCCGAGAATTTTCAGCGTGTCTATGATCGACCGGCGGTTTTCCTTGACCAGGATTGTGAGATCGACCCTCTTCCCTGCTTCGTCGAAGAGGAGGGACGTATCGACAACCGCATGTGAGTACCCGTGGTCTTTGAGATACTGACGCAAGCGCAACACATCGCCGTCGAATAGAATGGGGTCAAAATATTGTGGTTTCGATCCGAGCTTCTTGTAGATGTTGTTGTAAAGGTACGTCCAGAACCGGGCAGGCGTTTCCACGGTCTGCAGCTCCTCCCGATAGATATCGGGCGACGTCGTTCCCTCAACATGTATTCGGATGCTGCTCACTTCAAACGACTCGGCCGGGAGCTTGCCTTGAGCAGCAAGGCCAATGCCCGTGATAAAAGGAAGGAACAACAGAATGCGGGCAAGATGGATCCACCCCGGCGCGTCATCAACCGGATGCATACGAGCGCAGCGAGTCGGTAAGAATGGGGCCATGAACAAAAAACCCAGCGCACATCGGCTGGGTTCTCTCCTTCAGCTTAAGAATCAGTGGCAAATTCGGATTTAACGGACAATTAGAGCGTGCTAAATTGGGTTTGCGATCGGTCGAGCAGATTAATATTCTCCTTCGTCTTCATAGAAGAAATCCTCATCGGTCGGATAGTCGGGCCAGATTTCTTCCATGCTTTCGTACGGTTCGTCACTGTCTTCGAGTTCCTGCAGGTTCTCCAGCACTTCAATGGGTGTCCCAGTGCGGACGGCATAATCAATAAGCTCTTCCTTCGTCGCGGGCCAGGGCGCATCTTCGAGATATGATGCCAGTTCCATTGTCCAAATCATAACTCCTTATTCTCCAAATAGATTTTATTTTCACGGAAATTGACAGGGATGAACTCATTGATCAGGGGTAAGAGCAAGCTGCTCGCGTATCTCTTTGTAGTCGACATCGTCAATGAAGTACGAGACAGGATTCTTCTTGGCCCCATTCAAGCGGACCTCATAATGGAGATGGGGAGCCGTCGACAGACCGGTGTTGCCGGAATACGCAATAACGTCACCGCGGTGCACCTTCTGTCCTACCCTGACCGCAGGCCGGGACAAGTGTGCGTACCATGTCTTGTAGCCGAACCCATGATTCACTTCCACCGCAACGCCGTACGCGCCGCCCGTGTTGCCGGCCGACTCGATGACGCCGTCGCCGGTAGCACATACCGCGGTACCGACATCGTTCGAGATATCGACGCCTTCATGCATCCGGACGATTCCGAGGATCGGATGGAGACGCATTCCGAAATCGTGCCAGTTGAAATGCCCGGGCATCGGTTTGATCGCCGGGATATGGGCGAAGAGGTCCTTATTATAGACCGATTTCTTATAGATGTCCTGGTAGCTCTGTCGTTCGAAGATTATTTCCCGGTCGAGTTTCTCCATCAAATTATCTGCGGAGCTCATCAGATCGCTTGCATCTTTAGATACAAGACCCAGGGTTGAGACCGGTTTTGTACCGCCGACGCCGATCGCCCTTGTATCTTCGTCCACCCGGGGCAGATTGACCGCCAGGCGAAGTTGATTATCACGCTCCGTCAGCTTATCCATCGTCGTCGACATATCCGTCAACCGGGCAGAGAGTGCCTTGATCTCCTGTTTGAGGACCTTGTTTTCGGTCGTGAGAGAATTCGCACGGTCGAAATCGATACCCAGCACATCGCCGAGATAGTGGTTCGCTCCAAAGACAATTCCGAGCAAGGCCAGAACCGAGAGGATCAGCTTTGCCGAGAACTTGACCTTGAAATCCCGTGCTTCAACGAACGAAACGTTTTCTTCGGAGTAATAGAACAGTGTACGGCGCTTTTTCATCCAACCTCGCATTGGTGGCTTGCTTTCAGTCTACGGAGAATCCTGCCTGAAAATATAAAATTAAAGGTGTTTTGTCAAGGCGAAACGTCACTATCTTCATTTCGCGATAATCCCTTGTTTCCGGCCCGATTAGCGTCGCTTTACTCGAAATCATGCTCGAAATAGTCAATCGCTCGTTTGGCGTTTTTCTTGTTCTTTTGGGCAATAACCGTCTCAAGGCGCTTTGAAAATTCCTTTGCCGCGTCATAGCCGTAGTGCTTCAGAAGATAGTCGAGCGCGATGACCTCCGCGATGACGGTGACGTTTTTGCCGGGAAAGATCGGCAGTTTAATGTGCGGGACCTCGACGTCGAGGATGGTGATCGTGGAAAGGTCCAATCCCGTTCGCGTAAACTCCTCCGACTGCTTCCATTCCATCAGTTCTACAACTACTTCTACTCTCTTCTGATAGCGAATAGCCCGTATTCCAAAAATGCTCTGGACGTCAATCAGTCCAACCCCGCGGATTTCCATAAAATGCTTCACTAGGTCCGTTCCGGCGCCGATCAGAATCCCCTCTCCCTTGCGGGTTACGTTTACCACATCGTCAGAAACGAGCCGGTGCCCCCGCTCAATCAGATCGAGTGCTATCTCGCTCTTGCCGATTCCGGACCTTCCGATGAACAAAAGACCAAGCCCGTACACATCGACGAACGAGCCGTGAATCGTCGTTTGG
Source organism: uncultured Chitinophagaceae bacterium (assembly GCA_964384415.1). Taxonomy (GTDB): domain Bacteria; phylum Bacteroidota; class Ignavibacteria; order UBA10030; family UBA8401; genus JAGVPT01. The sequence goes on from CAYLMV010000007.1 coordinate 11,219, forward strand.
GGGGAGAATTGGTCGTCGAGAAAATCGCTCAGAAAATAAACGGCCTTGGTCGTCTCAAGCGGAGAGCGGAACATCGGGACGTTGTGATCCGCGGCAAGCTGGATAAGTTCCTTATCTACGGCATTGTCATTTGTCACGACAATGCAGGGGATCGCAAACTTGAAGAGGGTATTGAACGCGTTCACTCTCTCCTCAAACGGCATGCTGTTAAGGTAGCGGATTTCGGTGTTCCCGAAAACCTGGACGCGGTCGTACGTAAACAAGGCAACATATCCGGCCAGCGCGAGCCCGGGCCGGTGGATGCTTCGGTCTTTGATGGTGTTCTCGTACCCGACAGTCGTGAGGGGTTCCAGCTTGAGCCGCGTCTTGTTCGCTTCGTAAAGGAAGCCCACGGTGATGCTCTTCTTCCGGATTTCTCGTGCAGATTCAAGTTTCATTGTCGGTGATCCGTCTTCATTATTCTTTTGCGTTGATTTTACGAACCTCGCTCTTGCCCTTCTTGTGCAGCTTGCTCTTGTATTTTACCAGTTGACGCTCCAGCTTGCCGATGGCGGCGTCAACAGCCTTGGGATACTCGGCATGCTTGGCGACGGCCTTCAGGAGAGTGCCGTATACCGTGAGATGAATTTCCGCAACCTTGAGACTGTCGCCGGAGCGCTCGAAACTGAGAATGACGTCGGAATGGACGATGCCGTCGTAATACCGTTCCAGCTTCGAAACGGCATCGTGGATATATTCCCTGAGACTCTCTTGCGGCTTAAAGTGCCGTGCGGTCAATTTGATTTCCATATGGACCTCCGTTACGCTCGATTATCAGTGAAGGGAATGTTTCAGTAACAGTTTGTTCATGACGCCTTCGGGTGCGCTTGCTGGTACACTTTTTTCAGCCGTTCCGATGTGACGTGGGTGTAGACCTGCGTCGTGGAAAGGCTCTCGTGGCCGAGGAGCTCCTTCACAGCGAAAATGTCGGCCCCTCTGTCGAGCATGTGGGTCGCGAAAGAATGCCTGAGGACATGCGGACTCTGCTGGCGGATCTCAGAAACTTTGGAGAAATATTTCTTCACAATGACGTTGACTCCGGCCGGGTAGAGACTTTTTCCCTTCACTGTCAGAAAAAAAGCTGCGGTGTCCGGAGAGTGATTCGATTTTACGATGCCGTCTCTCACGAGTAAGTATTGCTTCAGCGCCCGGCAGGCCTGGTCGCCGAAAGGCAGAATCCTCTCCTTGTTCCCCTTGCCCGTCACCTTAACCGTCTTTTCGTAGAAGTTGAAGTCTGCCTCCTCAAGCCCCACAAGTTCACCCCGCCTCATCCCCGTGCTATAGAGCAGTTCCAGAATGGCTGCGTCCCGGAGGCCCATCGGTTCCTCCCGGTTCGGCAGAGCCATGAGGTTCTCGACAGTCTGCTCATCCAGGAACTGCGGAAGTTTCCTTTCCACTTTCGGAGTCACGACGTTACTCATCGGATTGACCGAGATCAGTTTTTTCCGGATAGAGAATTTAAAGAAAGACCGGAGAGTAGACATTTTGCGGACGACACTTTTTTTCGCCATGCCGCTGTCGAGAAGCAACGCCAGGAAGGATCGAACAACATCTTGATCGATTTGTTTGAGATCCTTTACCGCATCGGGAAATTGACCGTCGAGGAATGTCTGGAACTGTTGGAGGTCTTTGGCGTAGGAAATTCTGGTGTGGAGCGAAAAATTTCTTTCCCGCTCAATGTAGTCGAGAAACAACGCTATCATCCGGTTGAGCATCGTTATGCCCTTAGACTGCGATCGCTGTTTCTTCGCGAACAAATTCTTCCTTGCAGTTGGGACAGAGCAGGTAATCCCCCTTCTTCTTTGAGCTCTTTTGAACAAGATAAGGATTCTTGCAGTTCTCGCACGGCTGGAGGACCGGCTTATCCCACGAGACAAAATCGCAATCGGGGTACCGGGAGCATCCGTAGAACGAGCGCTTTCGTTTCGTCTTCCGTTCGATGACCTCCCCGTCTTTGCACTTCGGACATTTCAGCCCCATCGAGATGGGCTGCGTGTAGTTGCATTTCGGATAATTCGAGCAGCCAAGGAACGTACCGAACGGTCCTCCCTTGACAATAAGATCCCCGCCGCATTGACGGCACTTGAGCCCGATGGAATGCTGGTGTTTCTCGATGTCTGCGTCGAGCGGCTTCCTGTTCTTGCATGCGGGATATCCGGTGCAAGCTTTGAATTGTCCGTACCGTCCCCACTTGATGATCATCGGTTTGCCGCACAAGTCGCACGCTTCGCCGGTCTCTTCCTGAAGGGATTTCTTTATTCGTCCCGCATCCTTCTCCACGTGGTGCAACGCTTCTATGAACGGGTGATAAAAGTCTTCCATCACCTGCCGGTAGTTGTTCTTCCCCGATGCGATGGTATCAAGCTCCTCTTCCATGAGGGCCGTGAATTTTACGTTGAGGACCCTTGGGAAGCCTTGGACCAGCAGTTTTGTCACAACCATTCCGAGCTGCGTCGCGAAAAGTTTCCTCTCCTGCTGATCCACATATTTCCTGTCGACAATCGTGCTCACGATCGCAGCGTACGTGCTGGGGCGGCCGATACCGAGCGATTCCAGCTCCTTCACCAGGCTGCTTTCCGTATAGCGCGCCGGCGGTTTCGTAAAGTGCTGGTGCGGCTCGACGTTTCGGAGTGTGGCAGGATCGCCGACCGCGAGAGAGGTCGGGATCTTCGATGTCGGATCTTCATCGTCCGAAAGGCCCTTCTCTTCGACCATGTCGTCGTACACCTGCAGAAATCCGCGGAAGATGGGAACCGTGCCGGTCGCGCGGAACAGATACTCGCCTCCGACGACATCGACCGTTACTTGTTCAAATGTGGCGGCCGACATCTGGCAGGCCACAAACCGGTTCCAGATCAGTTCGTAGAGCGCGTAGAGGTCTTTTTCCAGGTGCTTCTTGATGTGTTTTGGAGCGAGCTTGAGCGAAGTGGGACGGATGGCTTCGTGAGCATCCTGCGACTCTTTTTTCTTCTTGAATTGATGCGGTTCTTTCGGAACATATTCCGGACCGTACGAATCGTAGATGAGACTCCTCACCGCGGCGACCGCCTCTTCGCTCAACCGCGTCGAGTCCGTGCGCATGTAGGTGATGAGACCGACGATGCCTTCCTCCCCGAGGTCGATTCCCTCGTAGAGTTTTTGCGCGAGCATCATCGTCCGCTTCGCGGAAAACCTCAGCCTGCTGGCAGCTTCCTGCTGCAGCGTGCTCGTGATGAATGGCGCAGGCGCATTTCGCTTGACCGTTCGTTTCTGGAGGTCGGAGATCGAAAAAGTCTTCTTTTGTATATCGGCCGCATAGCCGTGGGCCGTCGTCGTATCGGGAATCTTCGGATCTGCTCCGTCGACCTTTGTCAGCTTGGCATAGAAAGACTCGGAGTTCTCCGTCTGGAATTCACCGGTGATGGACCAATATTCGACGGGGACAAATTTTTTGATGTCATCTTCCCTCTCACAAATCAGCCGCAACGCAACCGATTGGACTCTTCCCGCGGAGAGGCCATAATAGACGGTCTTCCAGATAAAAGGGCTGAGTTTGTAGCCTACGACGCGGTCCATCGCCCGCCGCGCGCGCTGCGACTCGACGAGATGCTCGTCGATCTTCTTAGGAGACGCCATAGCATCGGCGATGCCTGTAGGGGTAATTTCGTGGAAGAGGACGCGGAAAATATTCTTGTTCTTCGAGTCAATTTCCTGGGCTATGTCGGAGGCTATTGCTTCTCCCTCGCGGTCAGGGTCTGTCGCAATATAGACCTTGTCTGCGCTCTCGGCAAGGCGCTGAAGTTTTTCGATGACGTCTTCCTTGCCCGCGATCGTTTCGTACGTCACGGCAAAGTCGTTGTCGACATCGACCCCGAGCTTGCTCTTGGGCAGGTTTTTGATGTGGCCGACCGATGCTTCGACCACATAGTCCTTCCCCAGGTACTTGTTAATGGTTTTCGCCTTGGAAGGCGACTCAACGATGATTAGCGATTTGCCCATGTGCTGACGTTACTCGATCAATGAATTGAATCCTTGCCGTTGAACATCACCCGGCTTCCGGGAGTCCGCTGGCTGTCTCCCTCGAGAAGAATTGATGCCACTATCGATTTTGTTTCCTGAAGCCCTGCCGATGCGTAATCCGCCAGCATCACCCGGTCGATCACCGTTTCAATTTCATTGTCCTGGATCAGGCCGAGTTCGCGAAGCTGGATCAGGTACCCCTGTGCCTCGTTCGTGAAAACGGACCTTTCGGCTTCGTGCATGATCCGGTGCGAATGAGGCGAGCTTTTAGAAACGTCCTTCGCCAGGTTCTCGCCCAGCGTGAACTTCTCGTACAGCCAGCTGAAGGCAGTGCTGATTTCCGTCGGCGTGTAGCCGCTGTTCGTCAGCACGCTGAGGTCTATCTCTCCAAGCGGAGTATTATTCCGCAGCTCGCCCATCAAGTAGACAATAATTTCAACGATCTTTTCTCTCATTGCGGTGTTAAGTGCATTTCTTCAGATTCCCGTGGACCTTTCCCTCGAGCCAATGTACCAAAAAATACCGGAGTGTCAAACCAAACGGCCCGCGGAGAGGCGAACGTACCGCTCCTGGATATCAAACATTTGTTTTCGTTGTTTTGTTCGCTTGTCGTCGTACCCCAGGGCGTGCAACACTCCGTGAACAACAAGCCTGCTTATTTCGTTCGTGAGGGTAACGCAGAAGAGCCGCGCCTGGCGCCGTGCCTGCTCTACATTGATATAGATCTCGGCTTCGAGGGATGGCGGAGGTTCAATCGGAAAAGTAATGACATCGGTGGTTGATGCGTGCCCCAGGTATAATGCATTAATCTTTCGAATCGTCTTGTCGTCCACAAACACAAACGATATTTTTCCGCCTGCCACCCGCTCCTTCTTGAACACCAGCGCCACGATTCGCTGAATCATCTTCTTTTGTACGCGCACCCCCGCTGAAGCGTACGAAACGGCAACCTCTACCATTACACTTTTCTCTTCCCCGCCTGTTTACCCGATTGCTCGGACAGCACGGGTTCGGTCAACGAGAGAGCCACCCCCGAGAGCATCACTTCGGGTCCGAGTTGAGTGAAATCTCCGGAGAGAAGGCTGCGGTCGACATTAGCATAGAGCGAACATCCTCCCTCCCGCTCGACAATGAGGCCAGACACCCTGCCTTTGTGTTCGCTGATAAACGTCACCTCGCCGAGCATTTCGCTGACAACATATCCCGAACAAAAATGGAGCTGCAGGTGCGCATTGTACGTATACACGGTCACCAAATTTCCGCGCTGCTTGCCGATATTGATGTCGGAGTACACTTCCACGGCGAGCTTTCTTTTGGTGCTCCTGTTCTCCACCTCAAAGCGGACATTATTTCCGCGGGCCTTCCCTTTCACCCCGAGCGCTTTGCCTAATTTCCTGAAATCGGATGAGGTAAATACGAACTTTGATTGTGCCATGGGTCCTGATATAAAAAAAGAAAAACCCCGTTTCGCTATCCTCGGGGTTTACATTGTTGTTCTTTTCGTCGCGGCAACGTTCACCATGTAACGCGCACAGAGAATTTATTGAACTTCACGATCCACACTCCAATATAAAGACGCGGAGACGAATAGTCAAGCCTATTTTCCCCTACCATGTTAGCTCCAGCCCTTCACGCGCTGCTGTACATTCGAACTTGAAGTTCTTCGTTTTAATCTCCTTGCGGCATTTCAGGACGATGTCATCCAACGCTTCGTCGCTGCGGTTAGGCTCGTGATGAAAAAGGACGAGGTGACGCGCATCGGCTTCGGCGGCGACCTTAAGGGTAAACAGGTAGTGCGAGTGTCCCCAACCGACCTTGTCCACATATTCCTCGGGCGTGTACGTGCAGTCGTGAATCAGAATGTCCGCGTTCCGGGCAAAATCAAATATGCGCTGGTTCGGATCTCCCTTGAGAGCGAGATATTTATCCTGCACAACTTTTTCAAAATTCGTCGTGCGCCCTGCGACTTCCCTGTCGAACGGCTCGTTGTCGCTGATGTAAACGAGAGACTTCCCCTTGTACTCGAGCCGGTAGCCAACGGTGAATCCGGGGTGATTCACATACATTGTCCGAACATGCGCGCCGAAGATCGTAAACTCTTCCTCGCCGATGGGACGGAAATTGATCTTCGCCTTCAGCTCATTCAACTGCACCGGAAAATAGATCCGGTTCATCTGGTCCGCGATAATACGTTGAAGGTTGACTTCTTTGCGTTCGGTGGCAATGATAGTAATTTCATTTCCCGAAATGAGAGCCGGCTTGAAGAAAGGGAACCCCTGGATGTGGTCCCAGTGAGGGTGCGTGATGAGAAGATAGGTGTTCAGCGATTCGCCGTTTGCGATCAGATGGTCCCCCAGCCCCCGGATGCCGGTCCCGGCGTCGAAGATGATGAGCTCTTCGTTGTCAAGCCGCAATTCCAGAGAAGGAGTATTGCCGCCATAGCGAACGGTGGCCTTACCGGGGGTTGGGATCGATCCGCGAACACCCCAAAATTTCAGTCTCATGAGAAAGCCTCAGGATGGATGTTATGTCTTGTATGTCGCCGCATATCCAACATAATTCTGAGCAGAGTTGAAAAGAAATGTTCGTTCTTCACTCGTGAGCAGCCGGACAACTTTCGCCGGTATCCCCGCGGCCATGACTCCTTCGGGAATGACTGCGTCTTCCAATACCACCGATCCGGCTGCAACGAGGGTATACGGTCCGACCACCGCGCGATCCAAAACGATCCCCCCCATGCCCACAAGGCAGAAGTCCTTAATTGTCGCGCCGTGAAGAACCGCATTGTGCCCAACTGTCACTCCATTGCCGACGATAAGAGGGCATGTGTTGTTCGTGACATGAAGGACCGACAGATCCTGAATGTTCGTCCGCTCGCCGATCCGGATAAAGTTGACGTCGCCCCGGATCACAGTGTTGAACCAGACGCTGCTCTCCTTCCCGATCTCCACGTCGCCGATGACGTGCGCCCCTTCTGCCACGAACACGCTCGGATGTATTTTCGGGGCGACTCCGCGATATGAGATGATGCTGCCCGGCATTTACTCGCCGACTGCCCGCGGCGGCACCCATCCATCCCGGTGCCAACGCACAAGTTCAAGTCGAATGCTTCCGAGAATCACCTTCATCTTTGCGACGATCGGTACAGCCGCTTCATCATCGCTGAACCACCCCCTGAAACCTCCGGTGAGTCCGAAGATGCCGACAAAGTCTGCACGGCCTTCAAACTCTATGGTCTGTACCGGATATTTGATGGCATCAATCTCGGAAGATCCGGCTTTATGCATGAATTTGATATAGGTGTTCACCTTGCTCTCGTTGACAAACGTCGCCACGTTTACTTCTCCGGTGGTATGGACGTTTCCACGTGCATAATAGAAGAGAGACAAGCCGTCCTGGTACGTCGTGCTGATCGTGTCAGTCTTTTTGGCCGAGAGTTCCCTGTTGGCGGTAATCCCTTTCTCGACAAAAACTTTGCCGCGGGGATAATCGAAGGAGTAGTCGGAGTAGGAGATTTTCGCCGTATCTTTCCGGTCAAGCCCCGAAAAGAAATGGGAGTAGAAATGGGGATCAATCTCGCTGTAGAATATCCAATGCAAACTTACGAAAGGAACTCCGCTGTACGAATCCATGAAGGCCTGGGCCCGATAGTAAACCGTTCCTCCTCTCCGCACGGTATCGAGGATTTCGACGGACACCGTCCCGAGAGAGAATATCGAATAGCTCACTTCATATTCAAGCTTTTCTCCGACGAGAAACATCCCCGGAGGTGCGGTGAATTCGATCGCAGCAACTCGAGAGGCCCCTGCTTCAGCCCCTCGAGCGTAATGAGATGCGCCGCTCAGAAGCACGGCCACAAAGAAGAGATTCAACAGGCCGCTTTGACAGCGGCGTTGGACCGTCGTCTCAGCGCCGCCATTCCCAAGAGCCGTGCTCCGAACTACGCTTACGTTCATTACTGCAGTTTCGCAATTTTTGCCGCTTCGGGGAACAACGAAAGGGCCTTTTTTAATTGGTTATCGGATTTTAGAATAACGGGATACCATCCATCGTTGCCCCAGAAGTTTCTCGCGATATGAGCCTTGAGGCGCGCCTCGATATATTCCTTATCCTTCGTGTATTGATCTTCCTTGAACTCCACCTTCTTTCCCTTCACGAAGTCAAGAAACTCGGTCATCAGAGCGTTGTCCACTTCGAAGCCGCGGTCGAACTCCTGGAAGTTCCCTTTGTATTTTTCTTTGATGTCTTTTGCGTGAGTCGCCAGATATATCGTTGTGAATTCGTAGAACAGGTTGCGGTTTCGGAGAACGATAGTGAACGGGGTGGCGTCAGCCGGCTTCACGATGTAATCCGGCGTAATTCCGCCGCCGCCGTAGATCTTCCTACCGTCAGCAGTTTTGAAAACGGGACGCGTCGAATCGCTCTCTTCGCTGTGCGTGAGATTGTCTCCTTCGGTTTCCTGCCGCTCAAATGCTTCTTCCTGGTATTTTTCTTTACCCGCCGCGTACGATCGCTGAATAAGCCGCCCGCTCGGCGTGTAGTAACGAGCAATCGTTAAACGAAAAGCCGACTTGTCGGCCAGTTCGAACTGCCGCTGTACCAGCCCCTTGCCAAAGGTGGTCTCGCCGACGACCAATCCGCGATCCCAGTCTTGGACGGCCCCCGTGACGATTTCACTTGCCGATGCCGTTCCATTCGACACTAAAATGATCAAAGGCACTTTTTCGTACTCGCTGTTCGTCGATGCGTAGTATTCTTCGTTGAAATCGGGACGCCGTCCCTTTGTATAGACGATCTTCCGCTGACCGCCGGGAACATTTCCGTCGAGGAACAAATCGGCCATTTTAACCGCCTGGTCGAGGTAGCCGCCGGGGTTAAACCGGAGGTCGAGAATCAGCCGTTTCATCCCCTCTGCTTTCAGCTTCTGCAGCGCAGAGAGCATTTCGGTGTTCGTCGTCTCCGCAAATCTGGTAACGTTAATGTAGCCTATCTCGTCGTCCAGCATATAGGAGACGTCGACGCTGTTAAATGGAATAACGTCGCGAACTATTTCATATTCCAGCATGGCCGAATCGCCGGGCCGGACGATGCTCACGGAGACCTTCGTCCCCTTCGGGCCCTTGAGGCTTTTCATCACCTGATCGTTGGAAAAACCGATTGCGCTCTTGCCGTCAATCTTCACAATCTTGTCGTTGGAGAGGATTCCCAGCTGCGCGCTTGGCCCTCCTCCGATCGGCTGTACCACCACAATAGTGTCGTTGACAACGGCAAATTCAATTCCGATTCCCTCAAACTTGCCTTTGAATTCTTCCGTGACACGCGGCAGTTGTTTTGCGTCGATGTACACCGAATGCGGATCCAGATCGTTGAGCAGCCCCTTGATTGCGGACTCTGTCAGCTTCTGGGTGTCGACCTCGTCGACGTAATATTTTTCCGTCAGGCTGAGCACATCTTTGAACTTCCCGAGCTGTTCATATATGTTGTCGCCGGAAATGAGCGTGTTGAGCTGCATGCCGCCCAGAATGGAGACGAGAATCAACAATACTACTACCGGCGTGGAAAACCTTCTCTTCATAAGTCCTCTTTTCAATCCTTCTTTAAATATCATGTGAGATCAGTAATTTCAATTCTATGTGGTACGAATTCTCAGGAGGTGAATCCGCTTGGGTGAGGAGTGAAATAGAATACGTCACATCCATGATTCTCGATGTGACGGATTTCACTATTCAACGACTAAGGAGTATATTTTTCAATAAATTACAAGAAAATGGCTCAAAGTCAAGGCAGCTGAAATCGCGGAATCGACCCAGTCTCAGCCGTTTTGACGGGAGAGGTACTTCCAGACGAAGAATCGCTAATGCTTGCGAATTACAAGCAGCTGGCCGGAGAAACCTCTGACATCTTCGCGCTTTTGATGCCGGATTATTTCTCCGGTTTCATTTGAGGGAAGAAGATAACATCGCGGATGGAATCTTGTCCGGTGAGAAGCATTGTGAGGCGATCGATACCGATGCCGAGACCCGCTGTCGGCGGCATGCCGTATTCAATCGCACGGAGGAAATCTTCATCCAAGGTCTGGGCCTCTTCATCGCCGCGCTCTTTCATACGAACCTGGTCCTCAAAACGGGCCCGCTGGTCGATCGGATCGTTGAGCTCGCTGAATGCGTTGCATACTTCCTGGCCGTTGACCATACCTTCGAATCGTTCCACCAGTCCCTCTTCGGACCGGTGTCTCTTTGCCAGAGGAGACATTTCCACCGGATAGTCCATGATAAATGTGGGTTGGATGAGGTACGGCTGGACTTTCACACTGAAGATCTCGTCGACGATCTTGCCGGAGCCCGCTGAAGGTTCGATGTCGACATGAAGCTCCTTCGTGATGGCCCGCAGCTCGCTCTCAGTTTTTCCCCGCAGCATTTTGCCGGTATACTCCTGGATCGCATCGAACATCGTCAACCGTTTCCATGGCGGCGTGAAGTCAATTTCCTTGTCGCCGATCGCCACCTTTGCGCTTCCGTTCAGTGCAAGTGCGACCGAATGGATCATCTGTTCGACGAGCTCCATCATCCACTTGTAGTCGTGGTATGCAACGTACAATTCCATCATCGTGAATTCAGGGTTGTGCGTCCGGTCCATCCCTTCATTCCTGAAATCTTTGGAGATTTCATAGACGCCGTCAAACCCGCCGACGATCAGCCTTTTCAGATAGAGTTCATCCGCGATGCGAAGATACAGGGGCATGTCGAGCGTATTGTGATGCGTTACAAATGGCCGGGCTGATGCGCCGCCGTACAACGGCTGCAATACCGGCGTCTCTACCTCCACGTAGCCTTTTTCGTCCAGAAACTTCCGTAAGGCGGTAACGATCTTCGTCCGCTTTACAAGAATCTCGCGAACGGCAGGATTCACGACGAGGTCCACGTAGCGCTGGCGGTAGCGGAGTTCTTTGTCGGCAAAGGGATCGAAAACAACCTTGTTCCCCTGCTCGTCCGTCTTTTCTTTGACCACCGGAAGCGGCCGGAGCGATTTCGTCAGGAGCTTGAGTTCCTGAGCATGGACAGAAACTTCGCCCATTTTTGTCCTGAAGATAAAACCCTTTACTCCGATGATATCGCCGATGTCGAGAAGCCGAAATGCGTCGTAGATCTCGCCAAGATCGTCCTTTCGCAAATACACCTGGATCTTCCCCCTGGAATCCTGAAGATGGCAGAACGACGCCTTCCCCATCCTTCTGAGGGACATGATTCTTCCGGCGATCGCGACCACTCGCTTCGGAGCTTCATCGGTGAATGTTTCGAGAATGCCGTCCGAGAACGCATCCCGTTCGTATTCGTGGGGATAAGGCTCGATGCCTAGTTTCTTCAATTGGTCCAACTCCTCGCGGCGGCGGACCATGAGGGCGTTCATTTCCTGTTGGTATTCGTGCTGATCCATATTTTCCCGGTGTTGTCCTAATGTGAAGTTGCTAATGCCAATAAACTCTTACGGTAATTTCTTTCCGTGCGGATACGCCGGCAGTTCGAGGCGTTCGGGCGAACACCGCTTGAACAAGGCTGTCAATTCATAGAGGCGAGCGGCGTGCGCGGGGGTAACTTCATTCCAGGAGAAGCGCCACTCCCAATTCCCCCAGGGTTTGCCGGGCATGTTCATTCTGGCCTCGGTACCCAAACCCAACACGTCCTGCATCGGATACAACGACATATCTGCGACCGATTGCGATGCAAGCCTGATGAGATCCCAGTGAATTTCTTTTCCATCGGTGCCGATATATTTCTTGACAAACGCCCGTTCCCTTTCCGTAGCGCTCTTAAACCAACCGATCGTCGTATCGTTGTCGTGAGTGCCGGAATAAACAACCACGTTCGGGGCATAATTATGCGGGAGGAACGGGTTCTTTGGATCTCCCGCAAAAGCGAACTGAAGCACTTTCATTCCCGGGAAGCTGAACCGGTCTCTCAACGCGATAACATCGTCTGTCATCAGACCCAGGTCTTCAGCGATGATCGGGAGTTTGCCAAGTTTCAGCAGAACCGTATCAAACAGCTGTTCCTTTGGACCGTCGACCCATCGTCCATGCACGGCGGTTTTTTCTTCTGCCGGAATTTCCCAGTAGGCGGCAAAACCCCGGAAGTGATCGATGCGCACGATGTCGACGAGAGCGAGCGTGTTCTTGATCCGTTCGATCCACCAGGCAAACCCGTCCCGCTCCATCATGTCCCATCGGTATAACGGGTTACCCCATCGCTGCCCGGTTGCGCTGAAGTAATCGGGCGGAACTCCGGCCACGACCGTCGGGCGAAGATTTTCGTCCAAGGAAAAAAGTTCGGGATGAGCCCACACGTCGGCGCTCTGGAACGCCGTGAAGATAGGAATGTCGCCGACGATCTGGATTCCTTTTTCGTTGGCATATTTCTTCAGTGCGGTCCACTGCCGCATGAAACACCACTGCGTGAATTTCCAGAACGAGATCTCTTCGTTCAATTCAACGCGCGCTTTCTCCAGCGCCGGCATTCTTCTTTGGGCAATATCATGTTCCCATTCGCACCATTCTTTGCCGTCATGTTCATCTTTGAGGGCCATGAACAGAGCGTAATCATCCAGCCAGCTTTTGTTCTGGAAAGTAAATGCCTCAAAATCCGCCTTGTCGTTCGAATGAGCGTGAGCGAAAAAGTGCTTTGCGGCATGACGAAGCAATTTTGTCCGGAATGGGATAATCTTGCCGAAGTCCACTTGCGAGGAAGAAAAAGAAACCGCCGATTTGAGCTCCTCCCCGCGGAGCCAACCCTTGTGCTCCAGTTCGCTCAGATCGATCAGCAGCGGATTTCCTGCAAAGGCGGAAAGAGACATATACGGAGAATTCCCCAGCCCGACCGGACCGAGCGGAAGTATCTGCCACAGCTTTTGTCCTGCCACGACAAGCCAATCGACGAAATGATATGCGGCCGGGCCAAAGTCTCCGGACCCATGGGGACCGGGAAGCGATGTTGGATGCAGAAGCACTCCACTGCTGCGCGGAAATCGCATGATATATTCCTCAAAAAAAGTTCGTTTGGTTAAGAAACGGCCTCAATGCCGAATGGTCTTCTCATCTGAGCTCAAGACTATCATGCCCACGCAAGTGGGCATCCATTCCAAGAGATACAGTGGGAATTCTTCGATTCCCGATTTTGCGGGAATGAAGAACTCATGCTTTCACCGGTGCCGGTCGGAAATGGGCGAAGATCAAGGCGGCGTCGACGAAGTTCAGTGTTTATCCATGCCCGCCGTCTTCCTGAGCGTACGGATTTCCGGTCCGGAGAGATATCTCCATCGGCCGCGGCGCAAGCCTTCCGAGGTGAGCCCGGCGTACTCCACGCGGTCGAGGCGTTTCACCTCGTATCCGAGCGACTCGAGCATCCGCCGGACTTGTCTGTTCCGTCCCTCGTGAATCGTAATGATCAGGTTCCGGTTCTTGGTGCCCGGGATCGGGGAGATGCGGGCTGGGGCAGTTTTCCCGTCCTCAATGTGGACCCCTTTCTTCATCTTTTCGAGGTCCTTCGCCTCGACTCCGCTTGTCACTTCGACGTGATACGATTTGTCGACCTGATGCGAAGGATGCATGAGGCGATTTGCAAGCTCTCCGTCGTTGGTAAAGAGAAGAACGCCGGTCGTGTTTCGATCCAGCCGGCCGACCGGAAAAATTCGCTCGCGCGTCCTCACAAGATCGTAGACCGTCTTGCGATTTTTTTCATCCTTCGCTGTAGTGATATAGTCTTTCGGCTTGTTCAGCACGAGGTAAACGAGCTTTTCCTCAATAGCAATGGATCTGCCGTTAACGGCAACGTGGTCGGTGGAAGGAGAGACTTTCGTGGAGAGATCTGTAACGACCACTTTGTTGATCGTCACGCTTCCGTTGAGGATCAACTCCTCGGCTTTGCGCCGCGAAGCGATTCCCGCCATCGCGATAAACCGGTTTAGCCGAATAACTTGCGGAGGAAGGTTTGTATCCTTGTCTTCCAGCTGCCCCATCCTTTCTTTGAGCTTGTTTCTTCAGGATGAGCGGGGCGGGTGACCTCGGGCTCATCGTGCAGTGCGACGGGTACAGGTTTCAAAATAATTTCTTCCGGCTCTGCCGTCAGACGAGCGGCGGCCGGCGCGATAATTTCGGCAGGCATCTCATCTTTCGTCTCCGGCACGCCCTCCGCCTCAACGTGCGGTTCCTCAGCAACGTTTACCGGTGCGGCCGGTTCAATCAGCGCTTCTTGGACAATCTCTTCGGCTGCAGCAACGTCTTCCTTCGGCGGTTCCTCGACCGGGAGCGCGCGCGGCATCACCAGCGGAGCCTTTTCAACGACTGTCCGGCCCCCTTCCTCAGCGTCGGGCTCCTGCAATTTCGATTTCTTTCTCGGGATGTGCGGAGCGCGCGAATTCGGATCCAGTTTTTCCTGCAGCTTATCTTTGAACTCAATTTCCTGCTGATTCGCGAGCATCCGTTTTTCCACTTCGCGCTCAGTTTCGCCGAGCAGCTCTTCGATCTCTCTCGGCTTGGGGAGATCCGAGAGTTCGTTCAGACCAAAGTGTTTCAGGAATTCCGGCGTCGTTCCATAGAGCAGCGGCCGCCCTGGGCTGTGCGCACGCCCAACGATCGTTGCGAGGTTTTTCTCCAGGAGCGTCTTCATGATATAATCGGCATTCACGCCCCGGATAAATTCCACGTCCGACTTGGTGATCGGCTGCTTGTAGGCGATAATGGCGAGAGTCTCTACGGCGGTCTGCGAGAGTTTTCGGCGTGCCTTTTCCTTCAACAATTTGCCGACCCACGTTGCGAACTTCTTCTCCGTGGCGAAAACGTATCCGCCGGCAAGCGACTGAATCCTGAACGCCCGGGACGATCCTTCGTATTCAGAGTTCAGCACATCAACAGCAGCGCGGAGATGCTCATTCGTAGGATTGAGCTGTTCGCTTTCTGGCGCTTCCCTGTGCATGTCATCGAAAACGACGCGAAGAGTCTGAATCGTGACCGGTTCGTCGGACGCAAAGAGAAGAGCTTCCACGACCTCCTTCAATTGTTGAGAAACGCTTTCAGTTGCGGGCTGTGGAATTGGCGTTTCCATCTCCTGCTCTTCAATCATGCAGCAACCTCCGTGGGCAGTTTAACAATGACCATCTCGCCGTAAGGGTCTACCTGACGAACCCCGACCTGTTTCTGTCGGATAAGTTCCAGCAATGCTATGAAGGTCACCACGATGCGAATCTTCTCAGCCATCGCCTCCACCATCTGGAGAAATGTCGTCTCGGACCGCTGCTTGAAGTACGCGAGAATAAATTCTATCTGACCTTCAATCGTCACGTTGAGTTTGTTTATTTCATGGACATGTTTCCGCGGCATCCGATCGACGACGTATTTGAACGCCGCGATCAGATCGAAGAGCGAAACATCGCGAAGCAGATTCTCGTCGGCCGGGTCGTCCATCACCTTGGGGTCTGGAGAAAAATTGGAACGGTAATAACGCTGCGCCTGCTCCTGGCTCATCGTGTGAAGCTGTTCCGCCATCTCCTTGTACCGCTTGTAGTCGAGAAGCCTGCGGACTAGTTCGGCGCGCGGATCGAGTTCTTCTTCTCCTTCACCGGCAGGACGTGGCAGCAACATCTGCACTTTGATCTGCATGAGCTCCGCTGCAGTAACAATAAACTCTCCTGCGATGTCGAGATCAAGCTCCTGCAGATACTGGAGATATTCCAGAAAGTCCTTCGTGATCTTGGCGATCGGGATATCGTAAATATCAAGCTCGTCCCTCCTGATAAAGAAAAGGAGGAGATCGAGAGGTCCTTCAAAATCCGTAAGCTTGATTCGATACATCTGTTATCCCAGTGACATGACTTTATGGACTTCGTCCATCGTTTCACGCGCGACCTTCTCAGCACGCCGTTCGCCGTCGGACAATACATCCTTCACTTCGTCCAGATGCGCTTCGTACTTTTCCCGCTTCTCACGGACAGGAGCAAGCGCGTCCGCGATCTTATCGGCGCAATTCTTCTTGCAGTCGACACAGCCGAGGGCGCCCGATTCGCAACCGCTCCGAATTTCCGCAACTTCTGCCCCGTTGAATTTCTGATGATACGTGAAGACAAGGCAAATGTCGGGACGGCCAGGGTCTCCTTTGCGGAGTTTCTGCGGATCCGTGACTGCAGTTTTCAGTTTCCTCCGGATCTCATCGGGAGAATCTGAAAGCAGGATCGTGTTCCCGGTAGATTTGCTCATCTTCTGGTTGCCGTCGAGGCCGGGGAGTCTGGCGAACTTTGTCAGCCGGGCCTCCGGTTCAGGGAACACAGCGGCGTACTGCGCATTGAACCGCCGGGCGATCTCGCGCGTAATCTCTACATGGGGAACCTGGTCTTCGCCGACGGGAACCACGTCTCCTTTATACAACAAAATGTCCGCCGACTGCAAGACGGGGTAACCAAGATGCCCATACGACATCGTTTCAATACTTAGGTCCCTCACCTGATCCTTCAGCGTCGGATTGCGTTCCAGGCGCGATGTTGTGATCAGCATTGAAAAAATCAGATGCAGCTCCGTATGCTGCTTGATCCGCGATTGCCGGAAAATCGGGCTCTTCACCGGATCAATGCCGACGGCGAGCCAATCGATTACCATATCGATCGAGTTCTGGTAAAGTCCGCTCGTATCAACATTCGTCGTGAGTGCGTGATAGTCGGCGATGAGGTGAAAATTGTTAAATTCATCCTGGAGTGCGACCCAGTTCTCGAGCGCTCCGACCAGATGCCCCAGATGCAGCTTTCCGGTGGGGCGCATCCCGCTAAGTATTCTTTTCTTGGAAGCCACTGAGATCTGCCAAACTCCTTTTTGAAACTAATTCATGAACAGGTACGGCTTCCACCTTTCGTCGATATTTCCGACAAAGTGCCTGATAAACGTTACATGGTTCGGCCTGCTGGGCCTTCGCAGCAACGGCATCCGGGCCTCTTCGGGCGTGCGGTCTCCCTTACTGTTGTTGCACTGAACGCAAGCGCACACTAAATTCTCCCATGTGTCCTCTCCCGCGCGTGATCGAGGGAGCACATGGTCAACCGTCAAGGGAAGGTCGCCCCTGCCGCAATACTGGCAGCGATGGCCATCCCGCCGAAGAATGTTCTTGCGCGAAAGAATGATCTTTTTGTAAGGGACACGGATGTAAACCGAGAGCCGGACGACGCTGGGAAACGGCATCGCCATGGAGACAGACCGAAGCAGCTTACCGGCATGAGCCTCAATGAGCTCAGCCTTGCCGAGGAAAAGAAGGATGATCGCTTTCTTAACGTTGCAGACACTCATTGGTTCATAGTTTTGATTCAGGACCAAAACCTTGCTATTCAGCCGACCATGAATGCTCTTCGAAGTAAGTTTTGAACTGAAGACAACCTCCTAAATAGCTCTGTATGGCTACAATCTGAAGAATTTTGAAACATTTAACCTTCATTTTCAGCCAAATAAAAACTTCCCCTCGAGCGATACATCAAGATCGCCGTCTAGGTATTGAAAATATAGCAATCTCGCGTTCTATTGTCAAGAAAGGAGGGATCCTGATAGCATCACTTTCTGCCTCTGGCAGGGCAAATCCTGGTGATTCCGGAATTCGCGTCGTCAAAGAGTCGGCTGCGCTTCGCCCAGTAGAGCCCGAATCTTCTCTTTATTTTACCCCTTTTTTGTAACGCCGCTTGATTTCAGACACGGAGTCTCCCCCGTATTTTTCGAGAAATGCATTGGCGATCACGGGGGCCACTACCGCTTCGCCTATCACCGAGCAGGCGGGGACCGCACACACGTCGGACCTCTCATAGCGGGACGGGACCACTTTCATCGATTTGAGATCGACTGAACGAAGCGGCTTTGCCAGCGTCGATATCGGTTTCATCGCTCCACGGATCACAAGCATTTGACCTGTGGTCACCCCCCCCTCAAGCCCGCCGGCTCTGTTCGTTGGCCGCACGATAGAGTCCTTTCCTTTCGTCAATATTTCGTCGTGAACCTGCGAGCCGTACAATTTTGAGTTGGCAAACGCGTCTCCGATTTCGACTCCTTTCACTGCATGGATCGAGACAATGGACTGGGCAAGCTGGCCGTCGAGCTTTCGGTCATACTCAACATAACTTCCAAGACCCATCGGAATTCCCGTCACGATAATCTCAAAAATGCCGCCGAGCGAATCCCCCTTTTTCTTGGCTCCTTTGATAACAGCGACAGCTCTTTCGGATACATGCTTATCGAGAATTCTGACCTGGGACTTGTCCGCCTCTTCGGTGATCTTGTACGCCCCGCACGATGCTGAGATCATCTTTCTGATAAACCCATCAACTTTGGAGCGATCGCGCAGTTCGGCAGGACCGATGCTCACCACGTGGCTCCCGATGAAGATGCCGAACGTTTCCAAAAATTTTCTGACGATGGTGCAGCAAGCAACACGCATCGCAGTTTCGCGGGCGCTCGCGCGGTCGATGACGTTACGGAGATCGTCGAAGCCGTATTTGACGGCTCCCACAAGATCCGCGTGACCCGGACGGGGTGTTGAAATTTTCTCGATGCCGCTCCCGCTCCCTTCCACCGACATCTTTTCTGTCCAGTTTGCCCAATCCTTGTTCCGTACGAGAAGAGCGATGGGCGAGCCGAGGGTTTTCCCGAACCGAACTCCCGAAAGGATTTCAACCTTGTCCGACTCGATCCTCATCCGTCCGCCGCGGCCATATCCTTGCTGGCGCCGCCAGAGCTGATGATTGATATAGTCCGACGAGATTTCCACACCGGCCGGAACTCCTTCGAGAATTCCGATAAGAGCCTGGCCGTGAGATTCTCCGGATGTAAGATAGCGTATCACTTTCTAAGCCTTTCAGATGTTCGTGAATTTGAACTCAGACTTCGTCCGTACGGGGGTGCCAAAAAAGGATGGTGGGAATATACAAAAAAAGTCCCTGCAAAACATCACAGGGACTTACTTCACTGATTCCTCGGTATTGGAAGAACGACGAGGCCGGAAAAACGAGGCGATGGACCGACACAGCTCACCGCCCCAACAGGGCGCTAGTCTTTTGGAATCTGAACCGCGATAAACCGAGACACTCCGTTGGCGCTCTTGACTCGAAGCATGAGCGCATCGCCCGGTTTCTTTGCCTTCACGAGCCTCTCGAATTCAGGCACCGAGGTGACCTCCTTGCGATCGGCTTCGACGATAATATCTCCCGCCTGCATCGCCCGGTTATCGGCTTCGCTGTATCGTTTCACATCTGCGACGATAATCTCGCTCTCAACCTTGCGTTCTTTGCGGATTTTCGCGTCCGCCTTCGTCACCGAAAAGCCGAGTTCGCTGAACTGGACCGGCTTGGCTGCCTTCTCCGCTGATGGCTGGTCCTCGTCATCCCCATCGCCGTTGTTGGCGGCGAGACTCGCTTTGTCTGACCGCGCTTTGAGGGTTACACTTTTTTCAATCGTACTTTTGTTTCGCCAGATCTGGAGCGTTACTTTTTCACCGGGATGCCTCCCCGCAATCATCGATTGGAGTTCGTTCGGCGCTTTTACAGATTTCCCGTCGACGGTGAGGATGATATCTCCTTCTTTGATTCCGGCATCTTTCGCAGCGCCGCCTTCGACGAGGTCTTGCACCAGCACTCCCTCCGTGGTTTCGAGGCCGGCCGCTTTCGCGACGGTTGCATCAACAGTCGAAATGGAGACGCCGATGTAACCCCGCTCGACTTTTCCATGCAGGATGAGATCTTCCGCAACCGTTTTTGCCAGATTGATCGGGATGGCAAATCCGTAGCCTTGATACCTGGCATTCGTCGTCGCGATGGCGGTATTGATGCCGATGACTTCGCCGCTGATATTGACCAGCGCTCCTCCGCTGTTGCCCGGGTTGATCGCTGCGTCGGTCTGAATAAAATTCTCGACTCCATAGTTGTCGCTGATGATCTGGATGTTGCGCCCAAGATAGCTGATGATTCCCGCCGTTACGGTCGAGGTCAACGCAAGCGGATTACCAATCGCGATCGCCCATTGCCCAACCTGGAGCTCATCTGAATTTCCCAGCATTGCAACCGGCAGGCCGGTCGCGTCGATCTTGACGATGCCGATGTCCGTAAGAGGATCGGTTCCAACAATTTTCGCCTTGAACCGGCGGGTATCGCTGAGCACCACTTCGATCCCGTTCTCGTCAGCATCCTCAACAACGTGATTATTGGTCAGGACGTAGCCGTCCGTTGTGAGGATAACGCCGGATCCTGCCCCCTGCGATTGTTCTTCTTCCGGCATCTTGAACTTGAAATCGGGGAAGAAGTGGAAGAATTCGTTTCCCTGCGGTTTCTTCGCTTTTGTCGTCACCACGATGGAGACCACAGAGGGAGTCGCTTCTTTGGCCACGCTGACAAAGGCATCGTTGAGCGCTTTCAATTCTCCGCTGGCTTTTGCCGGATTTCTGTCGGCGCCCAGCTTGATCGTTTTATTCTGAGCCAGGCCGAGATTGACGCCGTCGAAATTGGAGACGAGGATAGCGCCGAATATTATCCCGATCACGATGAGGAACAATGCAGCAAGAACAGATCTTCTCATAAAACAGAACCTCCTGAATGAAATAATTTTGAACCTATGTATTGGTAAACAACGAAAGCGACTTCAACGTTCGCACTCCCTGGATATGGTACTTCACATAGAGGGAGAGCAATGAAAGAATATCATCCTGGGCCTGCGGGCCGAGCGCCAGCTCCGGCACTGAACTCATGGAATCCGACCGGAAGTGAAGGAGCGACCGCACCGTATCTTTGGACACTTTCATCCCCCCTGCGTTTAGGCGGCTCCGGCATTCATCGCACATCACTGAACCGCTGGCGAGCATGAAGAATGCCCGTTCGATTCCGGCATCATCGCAGATATTTCGCCCGCACACAGAGCAGCTTGCCACATCCAACCCATACCCGAACAGCTCGCACATCCTTACTTCGAACGCAAAAAGAACATTCAACACATGTTGCGAAGCGTTGTTGGCCACTTCGAGAGACTCTGCCAGCAGCGCAAACATCGCCTGGTTCTCCTCTTCATCATGCATCACCATGTTCACCAGCTCTACAATCGCGAGGCCGACCGCCAGTTTATCGCTCTCGTTTCCAAGCCTGAAAAGAGGTTCGGCAATTTCGGCTTTCGAGAGCAAATGCAGGTCGCGATGCTCCTTCCTGTAGAGGATCATGGAGGAATGGGTCATCGGCTCGAGGGAAGCGCCGAATTTGTTCTTCGAGCTTCTCGCTCCCTTCGCGATGACTTTCATCTTTCCATACTTACGGGAATAGACGGTGACTATTTTGCTCGTATCTCCATACTTCATCGAGCGAAGAACGATGGCATTCGTCGAAACGATCATGCGATTGACCTCTCGCCGTTCCGAAATGCGGAGGCAATCGTATTCTCGAATGGCGGATAGAGGATGCCCTTCTCCGTGACAATCGCCGTGACGTAGGAATGAGGGGTGACGTCAAAAGCGGGCGAATAGACTTCTACCCCGACAGGAACGGTCCGCACGCCGAACCCCTCGGTAACCTCGCGCGGATCGCGCTCTTCGATCGGAATGCTGCTTCCGTCGGGCAATCCGAGATCGATGGTTGATCCGGGGGCGGCTACATAAAATGGAATGCCGTGTTCCTTCGCTAAAATGGCAACGCTGTACGTCCCAACCTTGTTGGCGATATCACCGTTGGCGGCGATTCTGTCTGCTCCAACAATAACCAGGTCTATTTTCTTCCTGGCCATGACAAATGCCGCGGTATTGTCGACAATAACAGTAACCTTGATTCCGCGTTTTTGCAGTTCCCAAGCCGTCAGCCGGGCGCCCTGGAGGAGCGGGCGGGTTTCGTCCGCGTACACCGATATCTTCTTGCCCTGCGCGGCCGCGGTTGTGATGACCGCCTGAGCCGTCCCTTCGCCTCCCGTCGCAAGCGACCCGGTATTGCAGTGCGTCAGGATCACTGCGGGATCGGGCACTAACGAGGCTCCGTGCGTGCCGATGGCGGCGCACATTTCCGCATCCTCGCGGTGGATGGCGATTGCCTCGGCCAACAGAGCTTTCTTGATCTCAGCAGTTTTGTCTGTGATCTTTAGACGACAGACCGAGCGCATTCGTTCCAGCGCCCAGAAGAGATTCTTTGCAGTGGGACGGGTCTGCGCTATGATCGCGGCTGAGCGTTCGAACTCTGCGGAGAATTTTTGGGGGTCTTCTTCTTGAAAATGCTGGGTGCCAAGGAGGATGGCGTACGCCGCAGCGACTCCAAGTGCCGGAGCCCCGCGTACTTTTAGCGTACGAATCGCCTCGGCAAGTACGTCGAGGCTCTCTGTCTCCACAAAAACTTCCTCAGCGGGAAGTCGTGTTTGATCGATAAAGCGAACCCTGCCGTGTATCCATTCGATACTTTTCATCAAGAGGATTCTGCCATCAGAATTTCGATAAGTCCCGGAACGATCTGAAGCGGTCCTGGATCTTCAAATATGTCAACTCGCGCATGCCATCGACGCCGAACTTTTCAACGCAGAACGAAGCCATGGCGCTTCCGTAAATCACTGCCTGCTTCAGGTTCTCGTCCGAAATATCATCGCTCTTATCAAGCCAGCCAATGAATCCTCCTGCGAATGAATCTCCGGCTCCGGTGGGGTCATAGATGTTTTCCATCGGATACGCAGGGGCGGAAAAAATGGTATTCTCGGTAAGGAGGATCGCCCCGTGTTCCCCCTTTTTGATGATCAGGATTTTTGGACCCATCCCGATCACCTTCTTGCCGGCACGGATCAGGTTAGGCTCCTGTGTCAGGAGCCGCGCTTCGGAGTCGTTGATGATGAGAACGTCGAAATGTTTCATCGTCTTCATCAGTTCGTCTCTCTTCCCCTCAATCCAAAAATTCATCGTATCTCCGACGACAAGGCGCGGCTTCTCGATTTGATCGAGAACCTTGCGCTGGAGAACGGGGTCAATATTGCCGAGACAGACATACTTGCTCTTCCGGTACGACTCGGGTATTTTCGGGTCGAACTTTTCAAAGACGTTGAGCTTCGTATAGATCGTGTCGCGCATGTTCAGGTCGTAGTGATACTTTCCCGACCAGCGAAAAGTCTTGCCGCTTTCTACTTTCTGCAGACCTTCCAGATTGATGCTGCGTTCGTCGAGGAACTCAAGCGATGAAGACGGGAAATCTCCGCCGACGACGCCCACCAGCCGCACGGGGGCAGCAAAATAACTGGCAGCGGCGGAAATGTACACCGCCGAACCGCCTAACGTGTCCTGTACTTTTCCAAACGGTGTCTCGATCGTATCGAGAGCTACGGAACCGACAACGAGTAAACTCACAGGCTGCTCCTTACACAATGATTTCTGTTTCGTGGAATGAATATGTGATTCTGTACGAACCGGATTCCCGATGCGCCTCTCTCATGCCGGCAACCGCCGGCGGCCGCTACCACAGTTCCCGCGGAATTTCTGAGAGGGATGCCGCCAGTTTCCCTTCCACAATATATTCCTGGACGACGCGGAGCGCCTGTACCTGCCCCGGCCAGACCAGAAGCTCCTTCGCCCTCTCCATTGAACACCATTCGAAATCATGATGCTCATGCGAGAGCGTCGGCAACGACCCCGAGGGAACCTGAGCCGCAAAGACCGCCGAGATGTGCATCACATCCCGTCGGGGATTCAAAAAAGTATTCGTATGAGGAACGACCCAATACCGGTCCGGCGCGAATCCGGTTTCCTCTTTCATCTCGCGAAGTGAGGCTTTGAGCGCCGTTTCATTCGCTTCGATGGAACCGCTCACAATCTGCCACGTGTCCGGATAAATTCGGTCCGTCTTGGAGCGCCGCAGCAAAAGGTATCTCGGAGCATCGCCGGAGAAACAAAACACGCACACCTCAACGATGCTGCTTTCAAGAGTAGGCATCAGCTGACGCTCTTTCGAAGCTCGACAATTTCCGCCGGAGTTAAGTGCCGATATGCCCCCGAGGCCATTGAACCGAGCCGAAGCGGACCAACGGAGATCCTCTCCAACGCAATAACAGGATGGCCGATACGCTCAAACATCTTTCTGACTTGCCGGTTCTTGCCTTCAACAATTGTCACGTCGCATGTCGTCGTCGCACCCTTGCGAAGCACGTTCCCAACCAGAGCAGGGAGCGTCGTCCAGCCTTCTTCGAGCGTGATGCCGTTCCTCAGTACATTCAGCGAACTTTCGGCAATCTGACCTTCGGCGGCCACGCGATAGGTCTTTTGAATTTTTGATTTGGGGTTCGTCAATCGTTCGCCGATCTGTGAATCGTTTGTGAAAATGAGAAGTCCCGAACTCTCCTTGTCGAGCCTCCCGACCGGAAAGATGAAGGTCTTTTCCCTGGGCAGGAGGTCAAAAACCGTTTTCCTTCCACGTTCATCGGACCGCGTCGTGAGCACCCCGGTCGGCTTGTTCATAGCCACATAAATGAATTCTTTGCGCCGCGCCAACGGTTTCGCGTCGACGGAAATTCGATCCCGAAGAAGATCCACCCGAATGGCCGAGCGGGAGACCACCCTGCCATTAACGGAAACCCTCCCTTCGCTGACGAGCACCTCCGCTTCCGACCTCGAGCACAGTCCAAGTTTAGAAAGTGCACGCGAAAGACTCACCGCCCGCTTGGATTCCGCCATGGTTAAAATCCCTTGTGGATATTATCCATGAGTCTCAGTGGAGATATCGAAAGATCCTTGAAGAACTCCTGCCACCGATCCGAAATGTTCTCCTCTTCGAGCATCGTAATCTGATCACGGGAGACGGGGAAGAACTCGAAACCTCCGAGCATCGCCGCGGCGAATTTCATAAGCGGCATCGGCTGGCGAAACTTCATTTTGTATTTTCCTGTCACATACGAAACGGCGTCGAGCAATTCATTGTAGGTATAGCGCTCAGGCCCCGCTACATCGTACGTTTTTCCGACAGTACTTTCGAGGGCGATAGACTTCACAAAGCCTTCAGAAACATTCTGAACAGCTACAGGCTGAAAACGGTACGTGCCGCTGCCCAGCACCGGAACGACAACGGGGACCATGCCGAGAAGGTCCCGAAGAACGGTGAAGAAATTCGGCAGCCCTTCTTTCTCGTTCCCGAACATCAACGACGGGCGAAAAATCGTCCACCGCAGAATGCTTGATTTCAGATACTCTTCTGCTCTGTACTTTGTTTCCTGGTACTTCGGTACGGCACCTGCCCGAACGCCCAAGGCACTCATCTGGAGAAATCTCATCGGTCCCGTTTTCGCCGCGGCATCGACAAGAGCCTTTGTCCCCTGGAAGTGCACCCCCTCGAATGTGATTCCGCGCTTAGGAAATTCCCGCAACAATCCGGGGAGGTTGATACAGACTTCAGTCGATTCCAGAGCAGCAGCGTAAGATTCCGGTTTTAGAATGTCTCCCGCGATAATGGAAACTTTCTCCGCTGCTTCAGGAGGAAGTTTATGTTCCGATCCCTTCCGCACAAGGGCTGTAACGTTGTGACCCCCGCTCACAAGATCGCGGAGTACCTGTCGTCCAACGTACCCCGTCGCGCCGGTCAGAAAAACTCTCATGTCAGCCTCTTTGCCGTCGAGAATATAGAGAAAAAATGAGTAGACTTCAAATTTCGAGATAGATAACCTGATCCACGGAGGACATCGAGACCGGACTCTCTTTCATCCCTGCAACGATGCCGGTCGGCTCAGCGGGATAGATCCCTTGACCGCAGACCTGATCGACCCTGCAACAGCTTCGGCGCCCATTTCGGCAACAAGATCGACAGGGACTCGCACGTTGCCCGCGCTCAATGCGAAAGCAGTATCCCCGTCGAATGTCGTATGCGAAGGAACGATAGCGCGTGCCATTCCGTCATGGGCGCGTTGAGCGACGCGGTAACAATCGACCTTGCTTAACCTCGCGTTGGTCGCGACGACGACAAGTGTCGTGTTGATATTCCGGACGAGCAATGTGTCGTCAAGAAGAGAAACGAGTCTCCTCTTTTCCCCCAAGAACTTTCCCTCGAGAATTGCGCCAGCGAGGATTTGTCCATCCGGTCCGATAATGTCTCCAACCGCGTTGACAACCGCGATTGCCCCCACAACGACATTCCCCTGCGTTACAGAATAACTGCCGACTCCTCCCTTCATCGCCGACTGCAATCCGTTCCATTTTCCGACAGTGGCGCCTATGCCAGCACCGACACTCCCCAGTTGAAATTCCTTGGAGGCCTCTTTGCAGGCAAGATAGGCATCCTGGTCTGTCGGAAAGACTTTCGAATCGCCGACGTTGAGGTCAAAAATTACCGCGGAGGGGACGATCGGAACAAGAGCCCAGGGGGTCTTATAGCCGATCCCTTTTTCTGACAAGAATCTCATAACACCATTCGCAGCTCCCAAGCCAAAAGCACTCCCGCCGGTGAGAAGGACGGCGTGGATTTCCTGAGTTTGTTTGTCCGGCGAGAGAAGAGCCAGCTCGCGCGAGCCGGGAGCACTTCCGCGCACATCACAGCTCGCGGCAGTCTTCGGCGGGACAAGCACAACGGTACAGCCTGTCAACGCTTCATGATTCGTGTTGTGGCCGACGGTGATTCCGGGAACGTCAGTAATCATTGCAGGGAGGATTTCGTTGAGTGAGCTACTTGCGTAATTGGAATGATGCATGAGAAAGAAAGATGCCCGCTGCGACACCTGCATTCAAAGATTCGGCTTTGCCGAATTTGGGTATCGCAATGTGTTCGTCGAGAAGTGCTGCTGCTTCTTCGGATATGCCGCGAGCCTCGCTCCCGATAACCAGGAAGGATTTCTTCGGCCACTTCACCGAGCGAAGGTCGCCTTTCCCTTTCACGCTTGCACCATAGAGTCTGAATCCGCCCGACTGCAGGTCCTTCAAGGACTGTTCGAAGGACCCAGCGGCTTCAATGCTGCTGACGATGGGCAAGTGAAAGATGGATCCGGCGGTGGAGCGGACAACTTTCGGATTATAGAGATCAACAGTACCTGGGCTCAGAATAATTGCATCGATTCCAAACCAATCTGCAGTGCGAATAATTGCGCCGAGGTTGCCCGGGTCAGCAATATGGTCAGCTCCGAGAACAAACGCATTCCCCTTTATTAGCAGCCGTCGGATCTCCGATTCAACATCCAGCGAGAATCTCTTTACTACAGCGGCAATGCCCTGGCCAGTGACTGTATCGGCGATCTGTCCGAATTCTTTCGCCGTGACCTCTAACGGCTCGCGCGACCGCTTCAGTGCAGCCGAGAAGAGTGATGAATAACGACTCTCCCCTTTTGCTTCCTTTGTATAGAGAAGTATCTCAATTCCGCCCGCCGCACCCATTGCCTCTTCAACGTTTCTCCATCCTTCCACAAGAAAAACTCCCTCCTTATCCCGCCCTTTTTTCTGAGAGAGAGCCTTGAAGTAGTGCAGTTTTGATTTGCTTATCATGGCGGAGTTTGGAGTAGTCGGTTGCTGGTTTTG
>CAYLMV010000007.1:38842-59566 GCA_964384415.1 uncultured Chitinophagaceae bacterium
TCTTCCATCAGACTCCGTACTCTCCCCAGACCTCCCTCAAAAGATCCGATATCTCTCCCACCGAAGCATACGCCTCGACGGCCTTCAGCATTGGTGGAATAACGTTCCCGGTTCCTTTTGCCGCACTGCGCAATTCATCCAACCCATCCTTCACTTTCTTTCCATCACGATCGCGCCTCACTGCATTCAGTCTTTCAATCTGCTGCGTTCGAATTGCATCGTCGACCCTTAGAAGTTCCGGGAGCGCCTCTTTTTCTCCGGTGAAAGCGTTCACTCCGACGATGAGCTTTTCCTTGTCATCAATCGCTTTTTGATACCGATAGGCGCTCTCCGCAATCTCGGATTGATAATACTGCGACTCAATAGCTCCAATTGCTCCGCCCAGATCGTCAATTTTCTTTACGTATTCCCTGGCGCGGGACTCGATCTCGTTCGTCAGCGATTCCAGAAAATACGACCCCGCAAGCGGATCGACCGTATCGGCCACTCCCGACTCAAATGCAATGATCTGCTGCGACCGCAGCGCCACCCGTGCCGCTTCTTCGGTAGGAAGCGCGAGGGCTTCGTCTTTGCCGTTGACATGCAGCGACTGACATCCGCCGAGGACTGCCGCGAGAGCCTGCAATGTAGTGCGAGTAATGTTGTTGTCGATCTGCTGTGCCGTAAGGGTCGAGCCCCCGGTTTGCGCATGAAAGCGCAGCTTCATCGCGTCCGGATTTTTTGCGCCAAACTCGTCCTTCATGATCGAGGCCCAGAGGCGCCGGGCGGCCCGGAATTTGGCCACCTCTTCCAGAAAATTGTTGTGCGCGTTGAAGAAGAACGAGAGCCGCGGTGCAAAATCATCGACAACAAGACCGGCAGCCACTGCCGCCGAGACGTAAGCTTTCGCATTCGCCAGAGTAAATGCAACCTCCTGCACCGCAGTCGATCCAGCTTCGCGGATGTGGTACCCGCTGATCGAGATCGTATTCCAGTTCGGCAGATTCTCGCTGCACCATGCGAAGATATCCGTAACGAGGCGCATCGACTGGCGCGGCGGGTAGATGTACGTGCCGCGGGCAATATACTCCTTCAGAATATCGTTCTGAATTGTTCCGGAGAGAGTCCTTAAATCCGCTTTCTGTTTTCTGGCAAGGGCAACATACATGCAGAGAAGTATTGCGGCGGTCGCATTGATCGTCATCGACGTCGTGATCTCCCGAACGGCGATGCCGTCAAAAAGTGTTTCCATATCCGCAAGAGTGTCTATGGCAACCCCCACTTTGCCGACCTCACCCTCCGCTGCCGCATGATCCGAATCATACCCCATTTGCGTCGGCAGATCGAAGGCAACGGACAATCCGGTCGTGCCATTCGCCAACAGATACTTGTATCGTTCGTTCGATTGTTTCGCCGTCCCAAAGCCAGCGTATTGCCTCATCGTCCAGAGTTTAGCCCGGTACATTGCGGGGTGAACGCCGCGGGTGAACGGGAACTCGCCGGCGTTCCCCAGCCGTTCGGGACCTGGAACGTCTGAAGGCCCGTACTGCTGGCGGACTTCGATGCCCGAGTCTGTCTTGAATTTCCTTTCCATACGGTTACCGGCTAGCTTGGCGCAGGACTACTGTGAATCTCCCTTCGCTGTATTTCGCTTTTGCAGGAAATAATAGATCAACGATGGTACAAAAATAATCAAGAGAAAGAATATATGAAAGACAAAATACGCCGCCGCGGTCAGCAGAAGGCCGCCGATAATAACCAGAGCAGAGATCAGCTTGGATTTGGCGCGGAGATTCATGAACACGACCGCTTAATGTCGCAGTAAATATACTTAATCCTTCCGCCAATTGACATGCGTGATCGAAGCGCCATCCGATTCGAAGATGACTGCTCCCTCTTCGTCGGTTCTGCGAATTCTTATCCCCAGATCCTTGAAGCGCTGAATCACTTTTGCCGAGGGATGACGGAATTTATTGAACTTTCCGACAGAAACAACAACCTCTTTGGGCGCAACATTTGCCAGAAAGTCGGCAGAACTGCTTGTCGACGAACCATGATGACCGCATTTCAGCACATCGCTCCTGAGGAACGATTCATACACCGCATCTAGATGCTCTTCAGCGGGAATCTCGGCGTCCCCGGCCAGGAGAAACGATGTGGATCCGTACACCAATTTGAAGACAACGGAAGTATTGTTGAGATGGTCATAGCCGTCGGTAGAATCGACGTCAAGGAATGAATCGATGGGATGGAGTGTATAGAGACGGACATTCGGAATTTCTGCCAGCCGACTTCCGGCGCTGACGACCCGACGCACGCGAGGTATGAGCGATTCATAATCGTAGTACAACTCCGACTGAGCCCGTTGCCCTGCGTCGATGACTTGTTTTACTTCAAAATGCCGGAACAGATAAGGCACGCCTCCGAGGTGGTCGCTGTGCGGATGAGTAACGATAACCGCATCGATGTCTGTGATTCCCCTGCGCCTGAGAAACGGCGCCACAACTCTCTCTCCCGCATCATAGGTCAGCGTTTTGGGCCCCGCATCCACGAGGAATTTTTCTCCGGAAGGAAATTCGATAAGCGCAGCGTCTCCCTGCCCAACGTCCAGGAAATCAACGCGCAAGTTTTTCGGAGCACCGTCGACCGCCGCGAAGATCGGTACCATGACGGTGATGTTCATTCCGGCAAACAAGAGCATGAGAATGCGTTTTACGATCTTCTTATCCGTGAGATTGAAAAGAGCGGCGACGGCGATAGAATAGAAGAACGCCTCCCTGATGCCAAACGTTGCGGTGGGCACCGAAGCGTACGGCACCGCATTGGTAAGCATAACGAATTTTAGCGCAAACCAGGAGAGGAGATTGTTCACTTCGCTGAAGCATACGGAGATCCACATCGAAAACGTTCCGGTCAGCACCGCAACAAACCCGACGATGACGACAACTTCAACAATCGGCACCACGACGAGATTCGCCGCCAATGAAATGAGCGATACCTTTCCGAAGAACATCGCAGTGAACGGAATCGCGCCTATTTGTGCTGCAAGGGAGACGGCAAGGAGTTTGAGCACGTAGTCGATCGCTTTCACCTCTTCCAGGCTCTCCGGAATTCTCTTGATGAGACCTGTCAACTTCGGATAACAATACGCGATCGCGAAGACGGCGGAGTACGAAAGCTGAAATCCCGCATCGAACAGTTGCATCGGATCATATGTTAATATGATCACGGCGGAAACTCCCAGCGAATTGTAGACATTGATCCTCTCTTGAATCATCCGTCCGGCCAGCAGCGCTATGGCCATCATCGACGCCCGGACGACAGGCGGCGCGGCCCCGGTGAGTTCCATGTAAAATATGATTCCTGCGATCGCTGCGATGGTCTTGGGCCGCTCGGACATTCGCAGCAGACCAAAAAGCGTGTACATGATGACAGCAACGAGAGCGACGCGCATTCCGGCGACGATAAGAACGTGGATCGTCCCGGTGTTGACGAACGCGCTCTTGATCTCTTCAGACAAGTCGGTCCGGTCGCCGAGGAGAAGCCCGATCATAAAGCTTGCCTCATCGCCGGCCATTCCCGCATTGATAACGCGAAGGATGTGGTGCTTGGAGGGAAAAATGACATACTTGAAGAACGGGCTAGGACTCCCTTCAGAAATGATCCGAACCTGCGAATACCCGATGACATGAATTGTAGCAAAAATATTGTTGAGCTCAAGATAATCGCGGTAACTGAATTCGCCCGGATTGCGCGAGGCAAGGGGCGTGCTCAGAATTCCTTTCACCATGACGATCGAACCGTAGCGAAAAGCGCTCACCGCTTCATTTGACCGCTTATCCTGAATGACCGCCAGCAGGGCATCGCCTTCCGTCAGGAGCGAATCGCTTCCCGTCGCAATTGAACGGACATGAACAAGCACGGTGGTCCTGCCATCCTTCACGCGCGGCTCATCCGCAATTTCACACGTGAGGCGAAACGGGAACGGGGAATCAAGAAAATTCTTGATGTGCGAGGCGGGAACAATTTGTGTATTGACCGACACAAAGGTTGCAGCGGAGAAAAGAAGGAGGAGGGGGTATGAGATCGCAGGACAAAAATCCCGCCCCTTCAGCCGGCGGGACCGAATTTCGAGGAAGATGGAGCTGCAGAGGAATCCTCCTGCCCCAATCCCCCAAACAATCCACGATACTCCGGCATATCGAGCAGCACACGTGCCGCAGCAAATGAACAGCGCTGCGGCTACTGCCGGTTTGTTTTTCCACATGGCGCCCCCCTGAACACCCGGTGAAATTATTCTGTGATGAAATCGACGATTGTTGGAGTGATATCTGTCAGTTTCGAAATCCTATCGGAAAAAAATTTGCGCCGGTCGCCGACGACAATCAGCGGCACCGGGTATCGCGTATGTGATCGCGTCGACAGGTCTTCGATATTGCCGTGGTCGCTCACAAAAAGAAGAACGTCCTTCTTGTCGTCAAAAAGTTCGAGAATGCCGCCAAGGAAGCCGTCCATTCGCTCCAGGGCCTCGACGGCTTTCTGCATGCTTTGGGAATGCCCCGCCTTGTCGGAGATGAAATATTCAAACAGCGTATAATCAAACTCCCGACCGATGGAGTAGAATCTCCTTCCTGCCTCCTGGGGAGTAATGACTTGCAGCCGATCGCTGAAACTCTTCAGTCCCTCATTCGTGAAGTCCGCCGACAGGGCTAAGCCGCCCTCGATATCTGCAATGGTGTTGAGCTTTCCCCCTGCAGCGAGATAAGCGAGCGCAATCGTCGGTGTTTTTCCCCGCGGAGAATTGATGTAATCGAAATAGCGCTGGGGATATCCATTGGCAAAATTGAATGTCTTTCCCTTTGCGCCAAGCTGAACGAAGATATTTTTCTCTTTCACGACCGGTACCAGGGTTGAATATGGATGCGGTCCAAAATGTTTTCCAATCTTCTTCGGCGCGTTCACTCCGGTAAATATCGCCGCCTGCCCTGTGCCGCTCTGCGGGAGTCCCTCAATTCCTAACGTAGTGTTAACTGGTGTGGCACTTGACCTGGGAGAGAATATTCTCCTCCTCTTCAGCGACGGCAGCGATCCATCGAGAAGCTTTCTGAAATGCGGCAGCTTCGCCGCAAAGAAAGGGTTAAGCAGGGGGTCCTCTCTCCCCAACCCCACGCCGTCCCAGAAAACCATGAGCAATGCCACGGGTTATCCCTTGCTTTCGAGAATGAGGGTTACGGGACCGTCGTTTGTCAACTCAACGTCCATCATGGCTCGAAAGACCCCGGTGGCTACGTTGGCTGAACCAAGCTGATCACGAAGGAGATCGACGAATCTATTATAGAGCGGCTCCGCAATTTCCGGCGGAGCGGCTTCGCTGAAACTCGGTCTGTTCCCTCTCCTGGTATCGCCGTAGAGCGTAAATTGGGAAACTGCCAGGATAGACCCGCCTGCCTCGCGCACGGAAAAATTCATTTTTTGCTGATCGTCCTCAAATACTCGGAGCGAACAGCACTTTTCAGCGAGGTACTTTGCATCCTCTGGAGTATCACCTGCCTTTATCCCAAGGAAGATGAGCAAACCGCGTTGAATGGAGCTATGCTCTTTTTTCTGGATGAAGACCTTAGCCCTGGAGACTCGTTGAACAATCGCCTTCATTGGACCTTCTTATTCAATTCGCGCTGTAAGGCAGCGAGGGTTGCCGTCGTAATCCTTCGTCACCTGAATTCCCTGCCAGCCCGCAGCCGCAAAAATTTGGCTCACTAACTCCGGCTGGTTGTACGCAAACTCGACAATCACAGCGCCCCGAGGATCGAGCCAACCGCGCCCGGTCCGCGCTACGTGACGATAAAAGCTAAGCCCGTCTCCTCCGTCGGTGGTTGCCGATGAAGGTTCGTGATCTCGAATTTCAGGGGGGAGATCGGCAAACTCTTTTGCCGAAATGTAGGGGGGATTCGAGACGATCAAATGAAATGTTTCCGGAAAATCATTCTCGCCGGCATGAAGAATATCTTGAACGGTTAACTTCACCCGTTCCTCAACCCCGTTTTTCTTCGCGTTCACTTCGGCAACCGCCAGGGCTTCTTCGGATACATCGATCGCCGTGACTGAAGCATTGCCGACCATCTTCGCCAGCGAAACGGCGATGCATCCGCTGCCGGTTCCAATATCGAGAATTCGGACCGGCTGGCCGGAGAAATGTTCCCGCAGAAAGTGCACCGACGTTTCGACCAACACTTCAGTTTCGGGACGTGGAATCAATACCCGCTTGTCGACGGCAAATTCCATCCCCATAAACTCCGTGCTTCCCAGGATGTACTGTAACGGTTCATGTTGAAGTTTTCGCTGGAATGAAAGCTTGAATGCGGAGAGCTCATCCTCGCCGAGAGGCCGGTCAAAATTTGTGTAGAGTTGGATCCGCTTTAATTGGAGGGTGTGGGCAAGAAGGAGTTCCACCGTGAGGCGAGATTCTTCAAACCCCTTTTCGGCCAAGTATGACGTCCCCCACTGAAGCATTTCAAGAATAGTCCAGACTTTTTTTTGAGCCGCGCCAGCAGTCAATAACTACTTCTTTCCTTTTTTTGCAGGAAGCTTCTTCTTGGCAGCGTTCTTCAGTCCCTTCGGGCTCTTTTTAGGCGATGCTTTTCCCCCATTGGCAGCCGAACCGGTCTTCTTCGCTATGCGTGAAATTGCCGCCGGGCGCTTCTGGCCTCCCGGATTCGGCTCTGCATCGAGAAGCGAAGTGTCGGGGAAGTTTTCCCCGAGGTCTTCAAACGACACAGCGGCGTCGAGTGCATCGTGGCTTTCTTCCTCATCATCGTCGAAAGTAGCCAAAGAGGATCGACGCAGCCTCACATTTTGGGCGCTGAGAAATCCGAGCTTCTCCAATTCCTCATGCTCGAGTAATTCTTCAATGTCGCGGTTCTGCCCGCCACGCGGCATCCCGACGGCGACAAATTCAAATCGGTGATCTCCTTCGAGAAGGCATTCAAAATCTGCCAACAACGCGGGCACGGCAAAATCGTGCTTTGCCCCCTCCTTGACCATCGCATCCCAAAGCTGTTTCACCGGAACGGCAGTCTGGTTCCTGTTCTCAAGGTAGCGTTCCGTCTGCTTCAGAAGCCGCTCGTACATATCCGAATCTTTCAACGTGGCACTCATTCGATGTGAGTTCTTGATCGCAAAGTTAGAAGAAGTTTTTTGAAAATCAAGCAGGCATCGGCCCTGTGCCGAGATTCCGAAGATTCACTCTTAGAAATAGAACAAAGGCAAAGCTCTGATCCGCCAATGAACAGCCTTCGGAAGGTTGCGTCGGCGATCCCATTTTTCCACTACGGGACGCTGGCTGTTCGCCGTATTCCTGACGACCTGATGCAGGGTTTATTGTGCGGAGTATTCGACCCTCCCGCCGACGATGGTTGTAACTACCCTTGTATCAAGTATTTGTTTCGGAGGAATCGTCATGATGTCGTCGGAGAGGATCACCAGGTCGGCAAGTTTTCCTTTCTCGATAGATCCCTTTTCATTTTCCGCAAACTCGGAATAGGCGCCCCAAATGGTGAAGGCTTTCAGGGCTTCTTCCCGCGTCATTCTCTGATCTCCGTACCATCCCTTGCTGAACGCTGTTGAATCTTTTATCCCATCCGCCGAGAGTTGGAATAAACGTGCGACGTCTTCTGCGTTGCGGGGAATGCCGTCTTTGTCCTGGCGGGTAATGGCGGCGTAGAATCCCGGCAAAGGATCCGGGCTCTCGACAGGAAAATCCGACCCTGCGGGAATAATATTTCCATCCTTCAATAGAGAACGCCAGGCGTAAGCCCCCCGGATTCGGGCAGGGCCGAGTCTCGCCTGAGCCCAGTACATGTCCGACGTGCAATGCGTTGGCTGCATGCTCGGAATGATGCCGAGCTTTTTGAATCTATGGATGTCGGCCGGATCGAGAACCTGGGCATGTTCAATCCGCAGCCGCGCGTCTCGTGCGGCGGCAGGATTCCTCTGCATCGCCGCTTCGTAAGCGTCCAAGACAATGTTGTTGGCGCGATCACCAATCGCATGGGTGCAGACCTGGAATCCATGCGCAAGCGCATCGGAGGTAACCATTCTGATCGCTCCGATTGAATTGACTGTCAGGCCCCGGTTTCCCGGATCATCGCTGTAAGGTTCGATAAGTGCCGCGCCGCGGGATCCAAGCGCGCCATCGACATACATTTTTATCGTTCGCACCGCAAGACGATGCTCGTTCCGGTCGATAAACGGCCCGGTAAGCAGAAATTTCTGCCACAATTCACCATCCCCGCCGATGGCGGCATAGACCCGAATAGGAAGCGAGCCGCTCTCCAACATCTCCCTGTATACCTGATAATCGTCTTCATCGATTCCCATGTCCTGGATACTCGTCAGGCCGTACTGCAAACACTTGTGAAATGCGAGCGAGTACGACTGCCGGATTTCTTGCTTCGAATACTCGGGAACGTTTTTCATGACAAGGCTGACGGCATTATCGATAAAGACTCCGGTCAGCTTTCCTGCACCGTCTCGCACGATTCTCCCCCCTTCAACGGCTGCCGGGAACGGGATGGAATCGTATCCCGCCTTAATGATGGAGAGTGCACATGAATTGACCCACACTGCATGTCCATCAACCCGGAAAAGAACAACCGGGTTGACGGGCGATATTTTGTCGAGCATCGAGGCCGTCGGAAAGGGTCTCTCTTTTCCTTTGCCCGTCCATTTGTTCTGGTCCCACCCGCGACCGCGGATCCATGCGCCTGGCTTCGAGGCAGAGACTTTCGAGGCGACCATATCTGCGATTTGTTGGATCGAGGAAGTACCCGTGAGGTTCAGTTCGAGCAGGCTTTCGCCCAGGCCGTTCACGTGACCGTGAGAATCGATAAATCCTGGGTACACCGGCTTTCCCGCTGCGTCGATCACCTTTTCGGAGACGTACCGCTTTCTGAGTTCTTCCGTCGCACCGACGGCAACAATTCTGTTCCCGCGAACAGCAACCGCCTCGGCCATCGAATTCCCGCCGTCGACGGTGTACACCTTCGCATTAATGATCAGCATATCAACCCGCTGTATAGTTGACGTGATAAACCAGACAAAAACCGCGATCCCGCCGCACAGAAGAATGAGTACTTCAAGAATTCTTTTCATCGGAAAATTGGAAGAGAGTAGAATGAATGAGTCAGCTCGAAGAATATAGAAAAGATGGGAGTGAAATGCCAACGAAAGCGGCACGGAATCACAACGACCGTTGCTCCGAATCGCCGTTGAGTTGCATCGCTCGGGCTTTTTCTCTATGTTGCGTAACATTTCGGAAAGGAACACTCAGTGGGCTACGAAGAAGAATTCACGCGTCTCGCAGAGATCGTCAAACGGCTTCGGAAAGAATGCCCGTGGGATCGGGAACAAACCCACCAGTCTCTTCGCCAGAGTTTTATCGAAGAGACCTATGAAGCGATCGAGGCGATCGATCACCAGAACTGGCAGGAACTCAGGAACGAACTGGGTGATGTGCTCCTGCACATAGCCCTTCAGAGCGCCATCGCCGAAGAGAGGAGCGAGTTTTCGCTTGAGGAAGTCATCCGTCATATCAATGAAAAACTGATCAGACGCCATCCCCATGTGTTCGGAGAACGAGCAATCGTCGACAGCTCAACCCAGACCAGGAACTGGGAGAAGATGAAGCTCTCGGAGGGAAGACACTCGGTCGTCGACGGCGTGCCCAAAGAAATGCCGGCCTTATTGCAGGCACTCCGTCTTCAGGAGAAAGCCTCGAAAGTAGGCTTCGATTGGAAGGACTCCGCCGACGTTTGGAAGAAAGTGACCGAGGAACTTGGGGAGCTTCAGGAGGCCGTGACGAGCGGTCAGAAGGAGAACATCGAAGAGGAATTTGGAGACGTGCTTTTCTCGATCGTGAATTACTCGCGGTTTCTCCACGTGAACCCTGAACAATCCCTGCGGGAGACGTCGGACAAATTCATTCGCCGGTTTCAGTACATCGAGAAGCGGTTGGCGGAGGAGAAGCGGGATATTTACCAATCGACGCTCGCCGACCTCGACGCGCTCTGGGACGAATCTAAAAAGGTGCTGTAACTTATTTCTTGCCGTTTTCCTGCTTGTCGCCGAACTTGCCGTACGCGTCGATAATATCTTTGACCAGACGATGCCGCACGACGTCGTTCCTGTCAAAATAGACAAAGTCGATCCCTTCAACATCCTGCAGCACCTCCTGTATCTGGACCAGCCCCGATGTCGTCTTTGTTGGAAGGTCGATCTGCGTTACATCGCCGGTGATGATCGCCTTTGAGTTGTTGCCGAGCCGCGTCAGAAACATCTTCATCTGCATTGCCGTGGCATTCTGAGCTTCGTCGAGGATGAGAAAAGAATTGTTGAGTGTCCGCCCCCGCATGTAGGCCAGCGGGACGATTTCGATGACGCGTCGCTCGAGGTATGTTTTCAATTTCTCGGAGGGAAGCATGTCGTCGAGCGCGTCATACAACGGCCGTAGATAGGGATCGACTTTTTCCTTCAGGTCGCCCGGAAGAAAACCGAGGCTCTCGCCAGCTTCGACCGCCGGCCGTGCAAGAACAATCCTGTTCACTTCGCGGTTTTTGAGGCTGGCGACGGCCATCGCCACGGCGAGGTATGTCTTGCCCGTTCCGGCGGGGCCGATGGCAAAGACGATATCGTTCGTCTGCAGACGCCGGATGTATTCCTTCTGGCCTGGCGTCTTCGCCTTGATGATGGCGTTCTTCGTGAAAAGAATGATCGCATCCATTTCGTCCTTCGGCACCTGCGCCCGAAGCTGAGAATGCGAAAGCGAATCCACCGCCACGAGGTCAAGAACGGTGTCCACGTCGTTGGATGTGAGCGAGCCGTTCTTCGTCAGCAGAAAAGTCAGCTCTCTGAAGATGCGTTCAATCTGTTGAATTTCGGAAGCTTCCCCGCGAAGCGTTATGTTCTCCCCCCGCACGATGATGTCCGCGTCGAAGCGGTCTTCAATCAGCTGAAGATGGCGGTCGTTGATCCCGAGAAGTGAAAAAGCATCCACTCCCTCAATCTTCATTTTCTTCTCTATCGTAGTCTCTCCTCCTTTGCTATGCCCAGAAACAGAAAAGTCCTTCAACCCGAAATGCTTCGGGGGAAGGACTTTCCTGTAGATGACAACTCGACAAGAGTTCTGTTCTACTCCTTACTTGTTGCCGGCGCTCTTCTTCGAGAAGTACCGGTGTTCTGCCTTCTTTTCTGCTGCCGTCAGCGGTCCGGCGGTCGGGATCTTCAATCGTTGACCCTTGCGAATAATATCGGGGTCTTTGATCTGATCGCGGTTTCCCTGCCAGATCTTTGGCCACATGAACGGATTATCGTAGATATCTTTCTTCTTCGAAATGTTCCACAAGCAGTCGCGGTTCTTCTTCCACGAGCCGACCACGTACGTTTTTTCCAGGCTGGCCATAAATTCTGGCTTGGCGAGCGCTGCGCGAAGGCCGTCGATCTTCTGCTGGAGTGCAACGATACGGTCATGATTCTCCTGCATCGCGGCGAGCTTAGACTTTTTCAAATCGTCCAGCTTGGCCTGCACGGAATCTATTTCGGCCTTGCGTGCGTAGAGATCCTGGTTCGAAAGACGAGCCAGCTCGTTCACCCAATTCTCAAGGGCCGCCAGCTGCGCGGCGTACGCTTTGCGAAGCTCATCGCTGGAGCCCGTCAAGTTCTTCGTCTCTGTATTGGTCGATTCGATCTTTTGATTCAACGAGGCGAGAAGGGCTTTCAGGCTGTCGACATCCTTGTTCAGTTGAGCAAGGGTTTTCTTTAAATTGTCGCGTTGTGCCGTGTAGTCGGTAATTTGTTTCTGCCATTCTTCTTTCGTCATCTTCGTCTGAGCGGAAGCAAGCGATGTTCCAAATGCCAGAACGATTACGACAATGAAGTTCAACATCATTAGTCTTCTGAAATTCATGTGGTACTCCTTGGGTTTAATCATTGCTGGCTTTTCAGGCGTTCACGCGTAGCATCCTGCTCCTTCATCGCCGCCGCTAGTTCTGCCTGTTTATCGGCGATTTGCTTTTGCAGACCTTCTTTCTCGGCCTGTTTCGCATTCACTTCTTTTTGCAGCGATGCAACTTCAGCCTTCAATGCTTCCAACTGCGCAAGTTCGTCCTCACTCGGTCCGCTGCTGCAGCCCACAACCACGAACGCCAATGCGAGGAAAGCCGCTCCAAGATAAAGTTTCAAAGCTCTCTTCATGTTTTTGCCTGTATGCTGTAAAATTGAAAATCGAAAAATACCTACCCATTACGTTAGAAAAATAGCGAAAAGGCTTTATGAAGTCAAGGGAAAAAAGGGGGCAATTCCAGCCACAGCCCCTCCAATTCATCATGGTAACCTGGAATGCGTTACATTTTTACCCACCTTAAAAAGATTTAATGCAACGGTACGTAAGACAGACATTAATGCCTGACCTACTACCCGATAAACCCTCTTTCCGCCAGACTGGTGAATACTCCGCCTGCGATAATGAGATGATCGTGCACCGGGATTCCGACAACCTTGCTCGCCTCGACGAGCTGTTTGGTGATGGCAATGTCCTCCTGGCTCGGTTCGGGATTTCCGCTCGGATGATTATGGACTAAAATAACGCTGGCGGCATGTTCAATGATTGCCTGCCGGAAGACTTCCCGCGGATGGGTGAGCGAGGAATTCAACAGTCCTCGCGTGATCGTGACCTCCCTGGTGATCCGGTTGGCGCTGTTGAGATGAACAACGAGAAAGACTTCCTGTTTTAGGTCGCGCAGCCGGGGAATCAGCTGTTGGGCTAAGTCGGATGGGGTTCGGATCACCGGGCGCTCGACTTCGGGCGACGAGAGGAGCCGGCGCGCCAATTCGAACGAGGCGGCAATGCAAACGGCCCGGGCGTCGCCGATGCCTTTGAATTTCTTCAGATCGGCCACGCTGAGGCATGCGAGAGAGCGAAGTGTCTGATGCTCTACGAAAAGCGTCTTGGCAAGGTCGAGGGCGGTGACTCTTCCGGTTCCGGAC
The DNA here is from genome assembly GCA_964384415.1 of uncultured Chitinophagaceae bacterium. Taxonomy (GTDB): domain Bacteria; phylum Bacteroidota; class Ignavibacteria; order UBA10030; family UBA8401; genus JAGVPT01. Next base: position 51,860 of record CAYLMV010000007.1, read on the forward strand.
CCGATGAGTATTGCCAGCAGTTCGGCTTCTGTGAGAGTTTCAGGACCCTGATTGATGAGTTTTTCGCGGGGCCGTTCCTGAAGAGGCCAATCTTTTATTTTGGTGTGGTAGAAAGACGGTTCAAGAACTTTGCGGTGAGTTTTTTCGTCCATAGTCCCCCCATGGATTTTTATTTTGGCGCGGCGTTCTTCTTATATTGCACTTCGTCGATTTTTGAGATTTTCCCCTTCTTGTACTGGAGGATGTGGAGATAAGAGTTCACTCTGTCTTCGGTAAAAGATATTTTTGAATGGAAGCCCGGAAAGTCGGCCACTTTGCTCAACATCTCGTTGAGCCTTTCACGTGTCGTCCCGCCGTTCAAGATTTGTGTCAAGACGAGCGACATCGCATCATACCCAAAAAGAACGTTGTCTGTGGGCTGCCGCTGGGTGGCCTTCACAAAACTTGAAACGAATTGATTGTAGTCGTATGAGTTCTCAACCCAGCGGTCGGAACTGAATATCACTCCCTCGGCGTACCGTTTGTTCAGGTCGAGCTCATTGGCGTCGTTCCATTCGCCCGAACCGAGCAACTGACCTTTGATGTTGAAGTATGTCAACTGCGATGTGATGATCCCGATCTCGCTGCTGTTTGAGATAGGGCTGAAGACTCCTTGTATAGAGGAAACCGGGTACTGCAAGCTATCCAGGTAGAACGGCTCGGGCTGAAGCGGAATGCCGAGCGAGTCGGCCATCATCTTCCCGTTCTGGCCGAAGAGCCGCTGGACGATCACTTTGCCCTGTTTCTCTGCCAGCGAATCGATCGTCACCTTTCGGACGCCGACTGAAGTCAATCGTTTGATGATCTCGGGATAACTCACCGCCCCCTTGAAGTCTATCGATTGTTCCTGGCCGAACACGGCTGCTTCTGCCCGCATCTCGCGAAAGAGGTACCGCAGGTCCGTTGCTCCGCGCAAGTAACGCTTGTTCGAGATGATCAGCGCTCCAAGCCGCATCGATTCCTGAACAAAAGAATCGGCAATCGCGCTGCTGGGTTGAAAGCTCGGTGCGACAACCGCCAGGTTCTTCATCCCCAGCTTCAGCACCGCGTACTGCGCCATGGCTTTGCCGCGCGTTGTGTAATCGGGGTTGGCCTGAAAAATATACGGCCCGACGGCAGCGATGCCGTTGTCCGTTGCCGTGGGCGAGACCAGCGGAATCTTACGGGAGTTTGCAATACCGGCAACCGGCGAAACTTCGTAGCTGAAGATCGGACCCAATATCCCCACGAACTCTTTGTCGTCGAGCCATGGCTGAATCTCGCGGGCCGCAACGATGGGATCCTTTTCCGAGTCCCTTACATCGATGACAACGGTCACCCCCTGCTTCGCGTTCTTTGCATTGTATTCATCGACGGCGTATTTCACTCCGTCGAGAATTTCGTACGCCAGTTTCTTTTCGCGGGAGGCTCCTTCGGACTTCTGCATCAACGGCAGGATAACGCCGAGTTTCACCGACGTTCCGTTTTGGAGGCGAACGAGCAGAGACCGGGCGCGCTGCGCCGAGAGCGGATCTTCTTTTCCGGAGAGAACATCCCTGGCATGTGCCATCGCATCGGTGTAGAGCCCCTGGTCGAATTCCAATTCCGCGAGGTGAAGCGTGAGGAGTTTCTTCGATCTGTCCGTCTTCGCGAAATAGAGCAGGTCCTTTATTTCCTGGGCGGTCAGGAACTCGGAGGCGACATTTTCAAATATTTTCTGGGCGCGAAGAAAGGTCTTCTTCTCTTTTCCCGTTTCCAGCACACTCAACAGCTCTCCCGCAGCATCGGGATACCGGTTCAGCCGGTAGTAATTGATCGCCAGGGTATAGTGAGCGTCTTCGGTGTAGTTGCTCTGCGGATAGGTGTCGAGAAAATCTTTCAGAAGACGAATCGACTCGCGGTAGCTGTGAAGCTGGAACAACGTCTTTGCAGACATGATCGTCGCAGAGGTCGAGCGCTGGTTTCGCTGCGGCAGCTCCACTATTTTCTGGAACGTGAGGTACGCTCCCTTAAAGTCCCCCTGCGTGTACTGTTTCGTGCCGAGCAGGAATTGATCTTCGGCCCCCTGGTTGAAGATCACTTCGTCCTGGGCAAGAAGTGCGGCACTGACGACAAGGAGAAAAAGAAATGCCGGGAGGATTGATTTGAGTAGTCTCATAACATTCGCGCGGGGATAAGAAGGTTCAATGCGGTTCATCGTGACGTAGAGCTCAAATATCTCTTTTCAGCGCCTTGACGCCGATGGAATGCGATGCAATGCCGACAATCGCGGAAAAGACCCCGACAATTGCCAGCGCATCGTAGAGCCAGTAATCCTTCTTCGGTATCTGGTAATAAATGGAGTTAAACACAGAAAGAATCGGGAAAAAGAAGACGCTCACAAGCGTCACAAGCAGGACGATGCTGAGCAAAAACGTCAGCGTGGCGCCCTGCGACGAGGCGATCCGGATCGGGTTCTTTTCGTCGTAGTTCACGAAGTACGATCCGAGGCCGAAATTCAAACTGACGAGCGAAACGGCGATCAATGCCATTTCAACCGTTGCGACCTGCGGCAGCGGCGGGAGCAAAATATACGGGATATTCGAGAGCACTGCCAGCGCCAGGGCCAGAAGAAACAACGGCCAGAGGACGATAAAAAATTTTGTCCAGTAGACTTTCGTAGCGGCGATCGGCGAACTGCGGATGCTCCAGTAGGCATCCCCTTCCAGGCTCATCATCGGGAATGCGAACCGGAGAGCGATGGACGTTATCAGGAATGCGTCGAAAATGTAGACGACGAGATACACCGCCGTTCTCAGCTTTGGATCCTGCAGACCGAAATCCATCGACGTGACGCTCGAGAGAAAAACGCCCACGAGAAGCATCATGACAAGCAGGTGGATCCACTGACTCGGCTCCCGGATAAACTGCCAGTATTCTCTCTTGAGCAGCGATTCGGTCTGGGGCGAGAGGCGCGACTTTGTGCGGAAGCTGAAGATATTGCCGGTGAACTCAAAATTCTTGATCGAAAACGATTTGAACGAAAGTGAGGTCAGCCACGTGGAATAGAACAGCTTGTCCCCGGCCAGGACAAGCGCAATGAACGCAGCCACGCTCGACAGGAGAAGCAGGCAAAAGTATCCTATCACCGTGCTTTGCTTTCCGGTGATGTAGAAAAACAATATCTGGGATATCCAGAAGTTGGGAAGATACTTTGAGATCGGCGGATCGAGCTGGCCAAGGTACAGATCGACGTTCGGGTAATACTGCATCACCTCGCGCACGAGATGGATCGGGCTCGAGATGGTGAAATACAGATAGATCTGGGCCACGTAAAACAACACGAGCGCAGCCACGAGCATTTTGAAGCTGATCTTCGACGCGAGTTTCATCAGCCCCAGCAGCACAATGACGGCGGTGCAGCCGGCAAGAAACATGAACGGCACAAGTACGCCGAACATGACGACGACATAAAAATACCAGTGGAAATGGAAATACGACCCGTACCCGAGCAGGACCGCGAATCCGGCAAGGAAGAGCGTGCCGGAGCTGTAGAAAAAGTTGTCGAGGAATTTGATGATAAAGATCGTGAGGTGCGGCACCGGCTTGGTGAGCATGAAATTGACCTCCGGCGACCGGTAGAGCGTCGAAAACGACACCACCATATTCCCGAGGTTGATGGTGATGAAGAAGACGAAGAACAGCATGGACATGAACCGATGAAAAAGGAAGAGTCCGATTTTCACGTTTTCAAGGAGGTAGGCGGTCAGGAAGCGCGAAAAGAAGAAAGCGCCGATGGCGAACGAGCCGAAGACGATGAAGGAGCCGATATTCTTGATGATGGACTGGCCGCTGCGCGAGAAGGTCACCTTCCAGAACATCTTGTTTTTGAAGAAGACGATGTGGAGGAACTTACTCACTTCGTCAGCTCCAGGAATACGGATTCAAGCTTGCCGTCATACTTCGACTTGTGGTGATAGAGGTTTTCTCTGGTGTCGAGAAAGATCAGCTTGCCGTCTTTGATGATCCCGATCCGGTCGCACAGCTCTTCAACCATTTCGAGACTGTGTGTCGACATGAAGATCGAAACCCCTTCCTGCGACTTCTTCTTCAGCGAGTCTTTCACGATGCGCGCGCTCCGCGGGTCGAGACCTACCATCGGCTCGTCGATGATGATCGTGCGCGGATCGTGGAGAAATGCTGCCGTGATGGTAATCCGCTGCCGCATTCCCTGAGAATATTCTTCGGTTCGTTTGTCTGCCCAGTCGCCGATCTCGAAATGTTCGATGAGCTGCTCGATCTGTTTCTGACACTCTGCCTTCGGCATCCCGAAGAGACCTCCGATGTAGTAAAGAAATTCTCTCCCCGTCAGCTTATCGTAGAGAAACGGCTGGTCCGGAATGTAGCCGAATGTCGACTTCGCCTCGATCGGCTGCTTGTGGATGTCAAAACCGTTGATGACGATCGAACCCGATGTGGGAGTGAACAATCCGGTCATCATTTTGATGGTTGTCGTCTTGCCCGCGCCGTTCGGGCCGAGAAACCCAAAGAACTCTCCCTCGGGAACGGTGAGCGTCAGGTCGTCGACCGCAGTGAACGGGCCGAATTTCTTTGTCAGATTCTTAAGTACGATCATTCTGTGCAGTACATCGTGAATTGAAAATTGCTAATTGGAAATTGAAATTTGTCGATGGTCTCATTCCCATTCGATGGTCGACGGCGGTTTTGAGCTTACGTCATAGACGACCCGGTTGACTCCCCGCACTTCATTGCTGATACGTCCGGATATTGCGGCAATTACATCGTAGGGAAGATGAGCCCAGTCTGCCGTCATGCCGTCGATGCTTGTCACGGCTCTAAGGGCAACGGTATTTTCGTATGTTCGTTCATCCCCCATCACGCCGACCGATTGCACCGGCAATAATACCGCAAATGCCTGCCAAACTTTATTATAGAGATTATTTTTGTGAAGTTCCTCAATAAAGATGTCATCCGCACTGCGAAGGATCTCGAGCCGCTCCGGCGTTACTTCCCCCAAGACACGTATCGCCAGGCCCGGGCCGGGGAAAGGATGACGCGCGATGAGCTGCTCCGGGAGTCCCAGCGTGCGGCCCACTTCGCGGACTTCATCCTTGAACAACTCGCGGAACGGTTCGACAAGTCTCAAATCCATTTTTTCCGGAAGCCCGCCGACATTGTGGTGCGACTTTATCGTTGCGGAAGGTCCCTTGAAAGAGGTGGATTCTATGACATCCGGATAAAGCGTTCCCTGGGCAAGGAACTTCGCGCCCTCGACTTTCTTCGCTTCCGCCTCGAAGAGATCGATAAATGTCTTTCCAATAATCTTTCGCTTCTTTTCCGGATCGACAACGCCCTTCAGCCTCTCCAGAAAAAGCGATGATCCATCCACAAAGTCGAGAGCAATTCGGAATTGATCGCGGAACGTCTTAACGACCTGCGCACTTTCTCCGCGCCGCATCACGCCATTGTCGATGTGGATGCAGAACAACCGGTCGCCGATCGCCCGGTGGAGCAGCACAGCCGCAACCGAAGAATCCACACCTCCGCTGAGGGCACAAAGGACTTTTCCCTCCCCCACCTTCGCCCGAATATCTTTCAATGCTCGTTCGATGAACGACTCTGCGTTCCAGTCTCCGGGGCAACCGCAGATTTTCAGGACAAAATTGGAGAGGATTTTTGCCCCTTCTGTCGTGTGAACAACTTCCGGATGAAACTGGACTCCATAGATTCTTCGCGCATCATCGCGGATCGCGCAAATCGGAGCGTTGTCTGAATGGGCGATCGGCTCAAATCCCACGGGGAGTTTTGTGAGGGAGTCGCCATGACTCATCCAGGCCTGAGAGGTCCTCGCCACGCCGGAGAAAATTCCGTCCTCAGCGTCGAGCACAACCTGCGCCCGGCCGAATTCTCGCTTAGCCGCCCGGTCCACTTCACCGCCAAGCTGGAACGCCATCAATTGGAGCCCGTAACATATCCCCATCACCGGTATTCCGAGCTGAAAAACCGCAGGATCGGAAATCGGCGCATTGTCGGCGTAGACGCTCATCGGCCCTCCCGAGAGAATGATCCCTTGTGGGTTCATCTCCCGGATTTTCTCGATGCGCACGTTGAAGGGATGGATCTCACAGTACACATGCAGCTCGCGAACGCGCCGCGCAATGAGCTGGGTGTATTGAGAGCCGAAGTCCAGAATAAGAATGCCAACGCTATCGGCCATCAAAAATACTTATCGCTTCTAGGTATGGGGATCAACTAGTGTACGCCCCCGGCACTCATCGGCAAGTGTGCACTCGGCCCCGCACCGATGACTGTTCAATGACTCTTGATTTGATATCGAGGGAATTTTCCGGTGTAGGGACGCTGCCTTCCTACCTACTAAAGATACGGAACACGGATACTTTCTGCAAGTGCCGCCTTCCGGAGCGTGAGCGATGTCATCATGCTTCCATGACGGCAAGAATTGCTTTCCATGAGAAACGAGCTCAGATTGATTGTCGCCCTCAATTTTCTTACTTTACGGCGTGAATGAAGAACAGGAAAAAGCCGAAGAACGAATCGCCATCAGCAATAGAAAAGCACGGCACGACTACGAGGTGCTTGAGTCATTAGAAGCGGGGGTTGTGCTGCGCGGCTCCGAAGTGAAGTCCCTCCGCCTGGGAAATGCCAATCTTCAAGACAGCTATGCCTATGTCAAGGGGTCCGAAGTCTGGCTTTCGGGGATGCACATCAATCCCTACGAGCAGGCAAGCATTCTTAACCACGACCCGCGGAGGGAAAGAAAACTTCTTCTTCATAAGAAAGAAATTAGAAAATTAATTGGCAAAACAGCAGAAAAAGGATTAACTTTAGTCCCGCTAAAAGTTTATTTCCGGAGCGGGCTCGCGAAAGTAGAACTTGGCATCTGCAAAGGGAAGAGAAGTTACGACAAGCGCGCCGCGATCGCCAAGCGTGAAAACGAGCGCGAGATGCGGCGGCAGTTCTCCCGGCGGGATGATTAGCGCTTCGGAAAATATTTACTCTAACCTACGGCCGTTGTCACACTTTCTTAGAGGATCATAAGCCGGCATTGTTTCCTTCCGTCAACGAACAGATGGATGTTATCAAGAGGGGTGTCTCCGAGATCATCCCCGAGACCGAGTTAGTTCGGAAGCTTGAGAACTCCATTAAGCAAAAGAAGCCGTTGAACGTTAAGCTGGGTTGTGATCCGAGCAGGCCCGACCTTCATCTCGGCCATTCTGTCGTCCTCCGCAAGTTACGTCAGTTTCAAGACTTGGGGCACCAGGCGATCCTCATCGTCGGGGATTTCACCGGGATGATCGGCGACCCGTCCGGCAGAAGCAAGACGCGCCCTTCCCTCTCGCTCGAGGAAACCCGGCGAAACGGACAATCGTATTTTGATCAGGCCACGAAAATTCTTTCTGCAAGCAAGGTGAGGATGGTTTACAATTCTGAGTGGCTGGCGCCGATGAGTTTCGCCGATGTCATTCGCCTGGCGAGCAAATACACCGTTGCGAGAATGCTTGAGCGGGACGATTTCACCATCCGTCACAAAGCGGGAGAACCGATAGCCGTCCACGAATTTCTTTATCCCCTGGCACAAGCTATGGATTCGGTCGCGATCGACGCCGACGTCGAACTTGGCGGCACTGACCAGAAATTCAATCTCCTCGTCGGGCGGGATATCCAGCG
>CAYLMV010000008.1:0-42351 GCA_964384415.1 uncultured Chitinophagaceae bacterium
TGGATTGGAACCCGCCGTTTTCATAGAATTCCTTTTCCGTTTCCGGCGGAAGATAGATGCGAAGGGTGCGTTTCTGCAGCTCAATTTTTCTGAAACCGTTCTTTGCACCGAGAACGCGCAAATGCGACATCAGAAACAGATGCTCGACCTCTTCTATAGAAGGACCAAATCGATCGATGAGTTCGAGACGGATTTCATCGACTTCTTTACTCGTCTTCGTTCTGTAGAGGCGGCGGTAAATATCCAGCCGTTCGTTATCGTCTTCCACATAAAAATCGGGCAGATAAGCATCCACGTCTACTTCGATAATCGTATCTGCCCCGGACGCAACGCTCTTTTTCTGTTCAGAGGCGAACAACTCCGAGAATTCCTGAGTTTTCAATTCTGTCACGGCTTCTTCGAGAGTCTTCGTGTACATCTCGAATCCCATTTCAAGGATGAAACCGCTTTGTTCCCCGCCAAGCATGTTCCCCGCCCCGCGGATTTCCAGGTCGCGCATTGCCAGGTTGAAACCCGACCCTAATTCGGTAAACTCTTCGATTGCCTGCAGTCGTCGGAGCGTTGCTTTCGGCAAGGATGAGATCGGAGGAACAAGAAGATACGAGTACGCCTGGAGGTTGGAACGCCCTACCCGCCCCCGCAATTGGTACAGTTCGGCCAATCCGAACCGGTCGGCGCGATTAATGATGATGGTGTTCACGTTGGGAATATCCAGACCCGATTCGATGATTTTCGTTGCGATGAGGACGTCGCATTTCTTTTCGAGAAAATCAAGCATCACTTTCTCAAGTTGATGCCCTTTCAATTTCCCATGGGCAACGCGGAATCGCGCCTCCGGGATGTACTCCTGAAGCGTCGCAGCAAAGAGATCAATGTTTTCGACTCTGTCGTTCACGATATACGATTGTCCTCCCCTGTGCAGTTCTTTCAGCACTGCCTCCCGCACGATCTTCTTATCATACTGTGCAATCTCCGTGTAGATAGGAAGCCTGTTGCGGGGCGGGGTATTGATGATGGAGAGGTCGCGGGCACCCATGAGAGAAAAATGAAGCGTCCGGGGAATCGGCGTCGCCGTCAGCGTCAGCGTGTCGACGTTGGCCCGGAGGGAGCGGAGCCGTTCTTTAGCGGCAACGCCGAAGCGCTGCTCTTCGTCGATAATGAGCAGCCCAAGATCTTTGAATTTCACGTCTTTCGAAAGAATGCGGTGGGTGCCGATGATGACGTCTATCTCGCCCCTCTCCAGCGCTTCGACGATCGTCTTTTGCTCTTTTGCGCTCTTAAACCTCGAGAGCGACGCTATCCGAACCGGGTACTTTCCCAGCCGGTCACAAAAGGTTGTGTAATGCTGCTGGGCCAGGATGGTCGTCGGGACAAGAACTGCCGTTTGCTTGCCGCCAAGAACTGCTTTGAAGGCAGCACGCACGGCAACCTCCGTCTTGCCAAAGCCGACATCACCGCACACCAATCTGTCCATGGGGCTTGAACTTTCCATGTCCCTTTTTACATCGGCAGTCGCGGCTGCCTGGTCGGGCGTGTCCTCGAACATGAACGACGCCTCCATTTCTTTTTGCCAGTGCGCATCCGGGGCAAACGCGATCCCTTCTTCACTTTTCCGTTTTGCATAGAGCAGGATCAGGTCGCGGGCAATGTCTTTGATCTTCTTCTTTGCCCGCGATTTCAGTTTTTCCCATTCGCCGCCGCCGAGCTTGCTCAATTTTGGGACGTGCCCTTCGGCGGAAGAGTATTTCTGAATTCGGTTGATGTAATTCAGGTTAACGAAGAGCACTCCTCTCTCTTCGTATTCGAGTTTGGCGACTTCTTGCTCAGTTCCCTGGATTGAAATCTTCTCGAGTCCAAGGAACTTGCCGATACCATGATCGACATGAACGACAAAATCTCCGCGGCGAAGCGCCGATAGCTCCTTCGGCGAGATCCCCCTGAACCGGCGACGTTTTGCAAGCCCTCGCCGCTTGATACGGCCGAAGATCTCATGCTCCGTGAAGAGGGCAAGACGAGCCGCAGGAAAAAGAAAACCGGAGTGAAGAGTTTCCGATAAATATTCGATCTGCGGGGATCGCACTTCGGCGCCATCCGCGTTTCCCGTCTCCGGCGAATCTGGGTCAACCGGCAAGTCTGACTCGCCGCCCTGGAGTGCGGCTTCTTCAACGAGTTCCGAAATTCGTTCAGATTCCTCGGCGGTATCCGACATCACGACAACATCAAAATGCTTTGCTTTTAACTTCTTAACCTGTTCGAGAAGTATCTTGACGCTTCCGTTCGTCGGAGGCTGAGGCGAACAAGCGAAGTCGATGTCCGACGCGGCTGCAGATCGGTCAATGACGGTGTGAATGTAGGATGGAAATTTTCCGAGAGCGTCTCGTATGAAGTTGAACGAAAAATCGGTGCTGACTCCTTCCGATTCCAGCTCGAGCACCTCTTTCTCGAGTACATGATGGTCGTCAGTCAGAACAGTCGTCTGCGAGCCAAACAAGTCCACCAACGAAACCCTCTCCCCGGAAATTGAGTTTTCATCGGCTGAAGCAGTAGATCCTCCGGGCTTCCGCGATATGTCTGGTACGATGCTCACGCTCTGGAGCTCGCGTATCGAGCGCTGGGACAACACGTCGAACTCCCGGATAGACTCAACGGTATCCCCCCAGAATTCCAGCCGGACGGGGTTCTCTCCGACAAATGGAAAGATGTCCAGAATTCCGCCGCGGACTGCAAAATCCCCGTAGGTCTCGACGAGCGGCTTTCGTTCAAATCCCCGTTCAGCGAGCTTCGACAATAATTCCTCGAACTTTGCCTCTGAATTGGAAGCGAGTTCGATCATCGAGCGAGCAAACTGTTCCTTCGGGAGAACTGAAAATGCGAGCGCCGAGGCATGAGTGATATAGATTCCCGGCATTTGCGCCGCAAGCGCTTTCAACGTCTCAACCTGGCTGATCGTCGCCGTCATGTCGAGCGGCTGAGCCGTGTGGCGGGATTCGACCGAATAAAGGCGCACATCAGCTTCCGCGACCAATTGCGCACAGTCGTCACGGAGTTTTTCCGCTGCATCCTTTTCAGGAACAACAAGGAGGACTTGCCCGTGAAATTCTTCGAAGAGATGGGCCGCGATGAACGCCCATAGCGATCCTGCGACCCCGAGAAGCGAGACCGGCTTCAATGACGTGGGTTCCGCACGGACCAGCTGACGGAACACTTCCGAAGAGAGAATCTTTTGCTTTATGTCAGCGAGCATCAATGACCCGATATAAACGCACTTATCCCTGCCGGCGATTCCTTGACCTGCTTCGCCAGCAAGGTGACTTAAAGATAGCAAAAATTCGAGGAAGATGTGCGAGCGGGAAACCTTCCGAAGGTTTGCTGATTTTCGATTCTAATACCAAATGAAATATGAACGGTAACCCGAAAACCTTCGGAAGGTGCGCAGGGGTCACGTCTTCTGTTGTTTTCTCTTGGCGGCCGGGAATAGTATGTTGTTAAGAATAAGCCGGTACCCGGGAGAATTTTTGTGAAGGCTCAGATCGGTCGGAGGGTCGCCAACGGCATGCTGGTAAGCTTCGGGATCGTGTCCGCCGTAAAATGTGAAGGTGCCGCGGCCGTAGTTCCCGTGAATGTATCTCACTTCTTCGGTCCCGTCGCGTTCAGCCAGGATTGTCACGCTCGGTTTGATCAGGTCTTTCTTGAACGCCGTCGTTTGTCCCATGAACCCCTTGATGATATTCACATGATCTTGCGTGAGCATGGTCGGCACGGGATCGTACTTTGCGGAGAACTCGAAGAGCGTAAAGTAGTCCGTGTTCGGATCGCGGAGTGGAACGGGATCGCTCGGCGGAATGTCGATGTCCGAATATTCGTAGCGGAGCGGGTTCATTTCAAGCGTAAAATTTTGAAATGCAAACGTCTTGGTAAAATCCAGCCGCTTCTGCGCATCGCGGTCGGGAGGTTCTCCGTCATACATGGCATCGCAGATATCGGTGTTTTCAGCGGCAAGCGCAATATCGAATGTGTCGGTGGCCGAGCACATGGCAAACATGAAACCTCCTCCGGCCACGAACTCCTTGATCGCCCGCACCACCGCCTTCTTTTCTTCGGAGACTTTTTTGAAGCCCAGCTCGCGAGCTTCGCGTTCATAAAGAACCTGCTGCTCTATGTACCATTGGGCGTTCCGATGAGTTGCGTAGAACTTGCCGTACTGTCCCGTAAAATCTTCGTGATGAAGATGAAGCCAGTCGAACTCCGAGAGTTTTCCTTTCAGAACTTCGTCGTCCCAGACTTTCTTGTAGGGGATTTCCGCATATTCAAGCGCCAGGGTCACCGCGTCGTCCCACGGCTTGAAATTGGGCGGGATATAGACCGCGATCTTCGGCGCTTTTTCGAGCCGGACGGCATCCATATTATTGTTTTCGCCCGCAATCTCTGCGAAAATCGCGGCCGCCGCCGTCCCGCTCATCTCTTCGAACGCAACCCCGCGAATACGGCATTCCGTGGCCACATCGGAGACATCGTCCAGCATGAATGAGCCCCCCCGGTAGTTCAGCAGCCAGTCTATCTGTATTGAGTGTTGCAGGGCCCAGTACGCAATTCCGTACGCCTTCAGATGGTCTGTTTGCTTCAGGTCCATGGGGATAAGAAGTTTCTGCTGTGCCCCGAGTTGAAATATTGCGAGCAGAAGCAGAAGCGATATGCGGTAAAGAGATTTCATTGATGGAATAAACGCTCCAGGAAGATCAAGAGATCAAATTCGTTCAACGCCAAAATCTCTGTAGAGCGTTTCGATGAGCGGGTGTTCTTTCGAAGCTAGCGGCTCGCGTGCGTTTGTTGAATTCGGTGGTGTCTCTTTCAGCGCCGGTTCGGAGCGGGGCGGCGGAACGGCGATACCTGCCGGCTTCAACACAGGCTCGATCCGAAGTTTTGAGCCGAGGAGGCTATTCACGGCCTCCGTAAGAAACATCTGGTTGCGTTGGAGCGAAGAGAGATGAAAATCGTCGAGGCATGCGATCTGGAGCGTACCGTCGGCGACACTCACCGGAGAACTTTCGCCCAGAATTGTCCCGACCGAAATCTTCTTCTTCCGTATTTCCTCGACAATTCTTCCCCATTCGCGGTGAACCTCCTCGAGAGTGAAAGTGCTCTGCGGCCGCGTTTCCGGAGCGACGGAGGGAGCCGCCTCCGTTTTCTGTGAGGCGGGTACTGCCGCCGGCATTTCTGTTACACTGCGCGAGAGCGTGACGGGGTAAGATTGATTCTTTTCCGCTGCAACCGAACGAGTGGGAGATGGCTGGGAGAAATGCGGAGCGGAGGCGGTTTCACGGGAAACGGATGTTCCCTGAAGCGTGCCCCCGGAGTTAAGTTTTTTTTTCAGTTCCTCGAGACGCTGAAGGAGCTCATCGATTTTCGCAGACTGCTCCATTTTCGTCATCTGGATGATGCCAACTTCCAGCTTAAAGCGCGGCTGTGAGCTGTAACGGATCGAAGATTCCATGTCCCCGGAGAGTTTTAGGAGACGCAGGATATCCTGTTCATCGAACTGAGCGGCGTCCTGCGCGTAGCGCTTTCGGTACATTTCAGAAACTTCAATAAGCTGAACGGCATTGGTCGTCTTGGCGATAAGAAAATTGCGCAAATGTTCGGTGAGGCCCGACAAAAAATCTTTGATATCAAAACCGTTCCGCACAATCTCGTCAACAAGAGCCAGCCCGCCCTGCGTGTTGTGAGCCTTGATGCAGTCCGTGACGCGGAAAAAGAATTCCTGATCGACGACGTTGAGCAGGCTGATGATCTGCTGCACAGAAATCGCAGAGCCGCAGTACGAGACAACCTGGTCGAAGATGCTCTGGGCATCGCGCATCGACCCGTCCCCCTTCTTTGCGATGATCAGCAAAGAATCTTCATCGATGACGATCTTTTCTTCTCCCGCGATGAACCTGAGCCGGGACATAATGTCTTCGATCGTGATCCTGCGGAAATCGTACCGCTGGCAACGCGAGAGAATGGTTGCCGGAACTTTATGGACTTCGGTGGTCGCAAAAATGAACAGAACATGCGGCGGCGGCTCTTCGAGCGTCTTCAAGAGCGCGTTGAAGGCTTCCTTCGTGAGCATGTGCACTTCATCGATGATGTAGACCTTGTACTTTCCGCGCGCCGGTGCATAGCGAACCGACTCGCGCAGATTGCGGATCTCATCGACACCGCGGTTGGAAGCACCGTCGATCTCGATGACATCGAGACTCCGGCCGTTCGTGATCTCCTCGCACACCTCGCACTCGTTGCACGGATTCGAATCCTTCGGGTGAAGGCAGTTGACCACCTTAGCAAGAATGCGCGCTGTCGTCGTCTTGCCGCAGCCGCGTCCGCCGCAGAAGATAAATGCATGCGCAAGGCGGTTCGTGGCTAACGCGTTCTTCAGCGTGTTGGTCACGTGAGCCTGACCGATGACGTCTTCGAACACCATCGGACGCCATTTGCGCGCTGTTACCTGGTAAGACATGTTGGAAGTTAAAAGTTCAAAGTGAAAAGTTGAAATTTGAAAGTCGGCCGCTACTGACTGAAAGATGCAACGTATAACGTAAAACGTATGACGTAAAACGTAAAACCTAGAACTCAAAACTCATTAGTTCTTCTTCTTTCCATCAAACACATATTTCAACGCATCCTGGATCTTCTCGATGGGGACAATCCTGAGGCCTTCTTTTACCTTTTCCTGTATCTCCACGAGGTCTTTCTCGTTTTCTTTTGGAATGAGAACCGTTTTGATGCCGCTCCGTTTTGCGGCAAGGAGTTTCTCGTTGAGGCCGCCGATGGCAAGCACGTTTCCGCGGAGCGTGATCTCGCCCGTCATCGCGACATCGCTTCGCGCCGGCTTCCCGCTGATGGCGGAGACCATCGCCATCGCCATAGAAATTCCAGCCGAGGGACCGTCTTTGGGAATCGCTCCCTCAGGAAGATGAATATGGATTTCCTTCTTCGTGAAGAAATCGGGTCTGAGCTTCAGCAGCTTGGCATTAGAGCGGATATAGCTCAGGGCCGCGTGCGCAGATTCTTTCATAACATCGCCCAGCTGGCCGGTGAGAGTCAGCCGTTCGGGTCCCCTCATCACCGTCACGTCCACCTCCAGGATTTCGCCGCCGACGCTCGTCCACGCCAGCCCGGTCACCGAACCGATGCGCGGTTTACGTTCGGCCGCGCGTGAACGGAATTTCGGAACGCCGAGATATTTTTCAATCTTTGCTTCGTCAACGATGATGGGCGTAGGCTTCTTTTTCTTATCCCCGCGCTTATGACCGTTTTTCTGCCTGCCGAGAACAATCTCCTTCGCGGCCTTCCGGCATACTGAGGCGATCTCACGTTCCAGGTTCCGGACGCCCGCCTCGCGGCTGTAGTCCTGAATGATCTTGTTGATCGCCTCATCTTTGATCTGAATGTCTTTTTCCTTCAATCCGTGTTCGACCAGCTGCTTCGGGATAATGTGCCTCTTTGCAATCTCGCGCTTTTCGAAATCGAGGTAGCTCGAGAGTTCGATGATCTCCATCCTGTCCTGCAGCGGCAGCGGAATCGTGTAGCGCACGTTCGCCGTGGTGATGAACATGACATGAGAGAGGTCGTAATCGATGTCCAGATAGTGGTCGTTGAAGGTGTTGTTCTGCTCCGGGTCCAGAACTTCGAGCAGCGCCGACGCCGGATCGCCGTGAAAATCCATGCTCATTTTGTCTACTTCGTCCATCAGGAGAACGGGATTGATCACCCCCGCTCTCTTCATCGATTGAATGATCTTTCCCGGCATCGACCCGATGTAGGTCCGCCGATGTCCTCGAATCTCAGCTTCGTCCCTGATGCCGCCAAGGGAGATGCGGACGAATTTTCTTCCCAGCGCCCGCGCGATCGATTTTGCGAGCGAAGTCTTGCCGACTCCCGGAGGGCCGACGAAACAGAGAATTTGCCCCTTCATCTCTTTGACCATGTTCAGCACGGCAATGTGCTCAAGGATTCTCTCTTTAGGTTTCTCCAGCCCGAAGTGATCCTCGTCGAGAATCCCTTTGACGTGTTCGACCTTCAGGTTATCCTTGGTTCGCTTGTGCCACGGAACTCCGGTCAGCCAGTCGAGATAGTTGCGCGTGACGGTAAACTCGGGAGACATCGCCGGCGTTTTCTTCAGCTTGTTGAACTCTTCCATCGTTTTCGCAAAGACGTCTTTCGGCATCTTTGCTTTTTCAATGTCCTGTTTGATTTTTGCCAGCTCGGGAGAGGCTTCGTCCTCGCCGAGTTCGTCCTGCAAAATCTTGATTTGTTCCTGAATGAAGAACTTTCGCTGCGATTTCTGAATGTTATCGTGGACCTTGGAGTCAATTTCCCGCTCTATCTTCAACATGCTGATCTCGCTGTTGAGGATGCGGATGACTTCCATGAACTGTTCGCGCGAATGGTGTATGCTCAGGATTTTTTGCTTTACCTCGACGCTTTGAACGATATTCGCGGAGATATAATAGAGCCGCCGCTGAGCATCTTTGATGTTCTCGTAGGCCGAAAGAACTTCTGGGGGGATCGTTCGGTTGGCCCGGACATATTCCGTGAAAAGGGTCGAAGCATGGCGCATGATGGCGTCCATCTCCGTATTGACCTCGGGAACATCGGCGTGGATCTCGACTTCCGCCTGGAGGTACTTCTCGTTCACGAGGAATTTTTTGATCGATGCCTGCACCGTGCCGTCGACAAGAATCTTCAACAGCCCGTTGGGGAGTTTCAAAATCTGGATGATCTTTGCAACGACTCCCTCTTTATAGATGTCATCGGCCCCCGGCTCGTCGACAGATGGATCCTGCTGCGCCGCCAGAAAGATATATTTGTCGTTCTCAAGCGCAAAATTTGCGGCTCTCAGAGACGACTCGCGCCCGACGAGAACCGGAAAGATCATATAGGGGAAAATCACAACATCGCGGAGGGGGAGCACCGGAAGCGTCGTGGGGATCGAATCGATCGTGTCGATCTTTGTTTCTTTCTCTTTTACTTTTTCAATGGCCATTGCAGCTGGGTCTGATCCGTTAAGAATGAATTAAGACACAAAAAGCGGGAAACTATCCGCTTGTGTTTTAAAGAAAAAATTGTGAGCGTGTGGTGAAAAGGTACACATATTTTGAGGGGATGTCAAGGTAATGCGAATCCACGCGGCAATCGTCGTCGCTTCTTTGACACTTGAGCTCAACGAAAGTTTTCGTTATCATCTCGCACCAATACATTTTCTTAAAGGACATCTTCGGCATGAAAAATAGGATTCTCTTTACTGGTTGTTTAATTACTTTGCTTCAGTTCATTTCTTGTTCACCGACTTCGGTAAAACCCGAAATTGACAAATCGGGGATCATCGATTCCGATGATCCAAACATCCAATACACGGGACGTTTCGATTTCACCAATCCAAAAAAAGTTGCGTTCGATTGGCCAGGCGTCTCCATTTGCGCGAGATTTGAGGGAACACAATGTTCTATCCGGCTGAACGATCACAAAAATGAATACGCCGTCATCGTCGATCAGCGTGCGCCCCGGCTTCTCACCACGGACACGGCCTCTGTCTATCCGATCGCATCGGATCTGTCGTCGTCCGCGCCGCATACCATCACCATCCAAAAAAGGACTGAGACTTTTGTCGGCAAGGGAGAGTTCGGCGGCTTCATCCTCGACAAAGATTGCGCGCTGTTGCCCCTTGATAAGCGGCCCGACCGCCGCGTCGAGTTTATCGGAAACTCCATCACCTGCGGGTATGGGGTGGAAGGAGACAGCTCCAATTGCCGCTTCAGCCCTCAAACAGAAAATGCGTGCATGTCATACGCGGCGATGACCTCGCGCGCATTGAACGCCGACTATTCGCTGGTCTCCTATTCCGGGCGAGGGGTGGTTCGAAACTACGGGGACAGCAGCAAAGTTTCCCAATATCCGATGCCCAGCCTCTATGATCGCACTTGTTTCTCCGACTCAACAAGAAAGTGGAACTTTGCTTCGTGGACGCCTCAAGCGGTCGTCATCAACCTTGGTACGAACGATTTTTCCACGCACCCCTTTCCGGATTCGGCAGTTTTCGAAGAGGCGTACATTCGATTGATTCACCGTGTCCGCGCTCAGTATCCGGGCGTCGAAATCTTCTGCATCTGCGGTCCGATGATCGGCGAGCCGTGCTGGAGTTATGTGAAGGATGTCGTCCAACAAGAGCAAAGAGGGAAACGGGATAAAGATGTCTTCTTTGTCGGAATCGATAAAAAGCTATTGAACGATTCGGACTGGGGGTGCGACATGCATCCGAACGTCTACGGGATGGCAAAGATGATGGACGTTCTTGTTGCTGCGATGAAAATGAGGATGAATTGGTAAACCTGCCGCCACATTGACAAGGTGGTAGCGACAGGTGACGTCGGTCAATTGGTTATCCTAATGTCTTGACATTATGTGATTTTAGGGGTAACATGTCCCGGCAATAATAGCCGAGTCCGGGGAGGGCAAGGTGATGAAGGCAAATTGTGAGAAGCCTCTGGATTTCCGGTAAGCGGAATGAAAGAGGCATTTTTGTTCTAGGGGCAAGCACATCGAATCGAACTGACCTCTCAATACTCGATAATCTCTCTCCGCAAGAAGGCTTTTCCAATGCTGTGCATCATACCACAAATCGTTAATCTAAGAAATCGATTCCACAAATTCACATGCAGGCGCAAGATGAAGAAGACCATCGCAATAATCTCCCTACAAATTCTCTTCAGCTACATAGCTTTTTCCCAGGGCTCAATTCAATTGGGCGCTTGGACCGCGACCACGTCCATGAGCTCCCCTCGAAACGCTTTCACTAGTGTAGCATACAATGGATATCTTTACGTACTCGGCGGCACTGTGGACGACATAACCCGATTCAACGATGTCCAGTATGCACCAATCAATTCGGACGGTAGTGTAGGAACGTGGCGAAGCACGACATCCTTTAACGCAGGTCGTCGGAGTCATACAAGTGTTGTCTACAACGGGTACCTCTATGTCATTGGAGGAACCCCCACTGGTGGTGGAATGCTGAACGACGTCCAGTTTGCTCCGATCAATTCGGACGGAAGCCTGGGAGGTTGGCAAAACACGACTTCGTTTACAACAGGCCGTCTATGTCATTCCAGCGTCGTGTACAATGGATATCTCTATATAATCCAAGGATTCTATGCCAGCGCAGCCGCTCCATTGACCGACGTACAATTCGCCAAATTCAATCCCGACGGAAGTCTTGGAGCATGGCAGTCGACCACCACGTTCAGTCCCGCTCGATGGGGACTAAAGAGTATCGCGTACAACGGGCACTTATACAGTATGGGAGGATCAAATTGGAACGGGAGCTACTATACGCTTAGTGACGTGAAATACGCATCAACAAATGCAGACGGCACTCTGAATTCTTGGCAAGATGCTGCACCACTTATTCAGTCTCTGGATGGACCGAGCCTTGTAGCATATAACGGGTTTCTTATTGTTGCCGGCGGCGGCCATACTCCGGTCGGAGGAATGAGCGATGTGACCTATTCGATGATCGGCGCAAATGGGAGCCTGGGGCCCTGGCACAATACAACCCCGCTCAATAGTCCTCGGTCTGCGTTTGGCAGCGTAGAGTATGGCGGATATCTCTATGTAATCGGAGGACAAGACAATTTCGGGCATGCTCTTGATGATGTTCAATATGCAAAAATCAACATAATCGATTGGACTCTTCGGCTTAGCGCGACGGCAGGTCTGGCGAGCGACAACAACAACTACCTTGGCATGTCAAGGAATGCAACTGACGGATTTGATGCTGTGTTTGATACGCCAAAACCCCCCGAGCCGGCAGGTGATTTCGTGCAGCTCTATTTTCCTCATCCGGAGTATGGCCAGTCGACGGGCGACAACTTTTCATGCGACATGAGAGCTGAGAGGGCGCTTGATGCCTCCGCGCTTCATTGGAAGTTCGACGTGAAGACAGATCAGAATAATACAGCGGTTATCCTCAACTTCGTTCCCGACGGAAATATACCATCCGGTTTCGGAATGGTGCTGAATGATTTGACGCTGGGCAAGAGGATGAATCTTAGACAAGGAGGAATGAATTACGCATATAACTCCATTACGGAGGATGTTCATCATTTTGAAATTTTGATCGGGGACAGCATCCGACCTACTGTAATGGTCGTACGGCCGAATGGCGGTGAAATCGTGCGGGCGAATAGTTTCTGCAATATTAGCTGGACCGCAAGCGATGCCAGCGGCATTGATTCTGTCTACGTGTACGCCTCCGCAAATGGTGGAACCACATACGAGCAAGCCGCTTCGTTCCCAGGTTCATCCTCTAGCTTCTCCTGGCCGACTCCCAACGCCTATCTCAATAATAGTGGCAGTGTGAGAGTGGTTGTTTGTGATTCCATGGGAAATTACTCCCAGGATGCAAGCGATCACACGATAACAATAGTCGGCGACAGCCTGGCAACAGCGAGCCTCGCCGGTTGGTCTTTGGTCAGCTTGCCTCTCGTACCGAATGATTCGATTACCGCCGATATCTTCGGTAGTTCTGCTTACATCTGGATGTATGCTCAATCGACAGGGTATGCACAGCCCGCAACGGTAGCTCTCGGCAACGGCTATTGGCTCGGCACTGAACTCGCAAAGAATTGGTATGTAAAAGGGACAGCGAAATTGTCCGACAGCAGCGTGCAGAACCTGCAACCCGGGTATAACCTTATCGGGAACAATTTTGTCAGAAGTGTATCGAAAAGTAATCTATTCTTTCTGAAAGCTAGTTCGTATTACGATTTTAATTCAGCTGTCGCGGCGGGCCTGATTAGCAATGCAATCTACGGCTATTCTCCTTCCAGCTACTCAGCAATCGATACGCTGACTCTCTTCGGCGGCTACTGGCTTGGTGTTCTACAAAGCGGTGTTCAGCTGGTCGAGAAACCAAACGCCTCTGTCACGATCCCACTCGCTGAGAGTCCTGGGTTCCTCACTTCAAACTGGGAATTGCCGATCAAAGTCAGTACGTCGTCCCTCACCGATAATATTGCGATGATCGGAATTAAGCCAACAGCTACGAAAGAGTTTGACCCACTCTACGACGCTCCGCGGCCTCCCAGATGCCCGGGAGGAAGTTATCTCGAGATGTACTTCACGCACACAGGCGGAAATTATCCCCTGGTGCTCGGAAACAAATATGCAAGGGATTTTCGGGATTCTTCGAGCGCAGGATGGAATTTCGCGGTGGAATCCTCACAGACAGGCAACGTCACTCTCAGCTGGGATGAGGCTCTCTTGAAGGGATTGGACGGGAAGTTGAATTTGAGATTATTCGACATGACGGGGGGCGAAGTGATCGACATGAGCTCACAGGCTGCTTACACCTTTAGCTATTCAGGCGCAAGACAGTTTATGATCAATGCTACGACCACAGGCATTGCCGAGAGCAGCGACCTCTTTCCGGCAAATTACAGATTGTCGCAGAACTTTCCCAATCCCTTCAATCCGTCAACAAGCATTCGTTACGATCTGCCGAACCGCAGCATGGTGCGAATCGCGGTTACCAACAGCTTGGGACAGGAGCTCGCAACGTTGGAGCAAGGTGAGAAAGAGGCCGGTTATCATGAGGTTCAATGGACGGCCAATGTCGCATCCGGGATCTATTTCTACCACATCGATGCGGTCAGCGTAGCCGACCCGAATATCCGTTTCAGCCAGACTAAGAAAATGGTGGTGCTGAAATAGTCCCCGCTCTACCACCTTGTCAAGGTTCATAACCTTGACAAGGTGGTATGGAATTGATCTTACTTATTCCGGCTGCAACTCTACCGGGAGCGAAACTCTCTTTCCATTCGAGCGGAATTTCGGAAGCAGCGGAATGTGTTTGAACAACGCCGGCACCCGCTCTTTCAAGCCGTCAACATAGGTATACATCACCGGAACAAGAACGAGCGTTAAGAGAAGCGAGCTCGTCAGTCCGCCCACCAGCGCCCACGCCAGCCCCGATTTCCATTCAGCCCCCGCTTCAGTGCTCATCGCAATCGGAAGCATTCCAAACACCATCGCTACCGTCGTCATCAAAATCGGCCGGAGTCTGGTTTCGCCTGCTTCAAGCAATGCTTCGTACGTCGGCATGTTGCGTTCTTCCTTCATCTGATTTGTCCGGTCGACAAGAAGAATCGCATTCTTTCCCACAAGTCCAACCAACATGATAATGCCGAGGAGCGAGAAGATGCTGAGCGCCTTCATCGACAAGGCGAGCGCCAGCAACGCCCCGATCATCGCAACCGGAATCGAGAACAAGACGACGAACGGATAGACGTACGAGTCGTACAGCGCCACCATAATCAAATAGGTGAAGAGAATTGCGGCGAAGAGTGCGATGCCCAGACTGCCGAATCCATCCGACTGATTCTTGAGGTCGCCGAGATAGCTGATCTGCATTCCCGCGGGGACGACTCCTTTGGCAAGCGCTTTCTGAATGTCGGCGCCGATGCTGCCGCTCGGCCGGCCAACAGCCTGCGAGAATACCGTTACCGAAAAATTCCGGTCCTGTCTCTGCAGCTTCGTCGGTCCCGTTGTCTGGTAGATATTTGCAAACTGCTTCAACTCCACCAACTCTCCTCTTCGATTAAGAACGGTAATTCCTCCGACATCCGACGTTTTGGACCGGTCAAATTTGTCCAGCACAATGCGCATGTCGTACTCGGTCGTTCCCTCGCGGAATTTGGAATCGTCATCGCCGTTGAGCGCAACGCGCAGGGTTGAACCGACATCGGCGAGCGTCAAACCGAGCGCGGCCATCCGCTGGCGGTCGATCTCGACGCGGGTTTCCGGCTTGCCCTCTTCGGACGAGAGCCGCACATCAGCCGTCCCCGGCACCGCGCGGACCACGTCGGCAATTTTCGCGGCCGCTGCCCGGACTTCGTCGTAGTCTGTCCCGCTGACGACAAGCTGAATAGGCGTTTGATTCGCAGTGCCGAAAATGCCGATGGGATTCACCCGAACCTTGACGCCGGGAATTCCAGCCGTCTTTGTCTTGATATCTTCCGCAATGTCGTCGGTAGACCGCGTACGCTGATCGCGGGGCGAGAGCGTTACGTTCAATTCCGAAGTATTATTGGATGTTTGCCCCAGCAGTCCTTCGCTCGAGGCGCCGACGTTAACGAACATTCGTTGCACTTCGGGTATATCTGAAATTATTTTTTCAACCCGCTGAGTTATAAAGTTTGTGTTATCGAACGTCGAACCGGGGGGAAGTTCGAGAGTCACGGTAAACTCTCCGCGGTCCGCCACGGCAATAAACTCCGAACCGATGAAGCCGAGGGGAACAAGGCACAGCGCCCCCAAGAAGAGGAGGCCCGCCAGGAGGATAATCCTCCCCCGGTGTTTGAGGCTCCACCGGAGAATCATCACATATTCATCCGAGATCTTCTTGAACATTCCTTCAAACCAGACGCCAAATTTTCCCAAAATCGAGCGGTCGGTGAGCTGTTCCAGTTTCGCGAATCGCGATGCGAGAAGCGGGGTGACGGTGAATGAGACGAAGAGCGACATGAGGGTGGAGAAGACCACAGTCAACGCAAATTCGCGCATGATGTTGCCGACAAGCCCGGATACCAGCGACAGCGGCAGAAAGACCACAACGTCGACCAGCGTTATAGAGAGAGCCGCGAAGCCGATTTCGTTTCTCCCCTTCAACGCGGCGCTTCGTTTTTCCTCTCCGTGTTCCATGTGACGATAAATATTCTCCAGAACAACAATCGAATCGTCCACCAGAATGCCGACCACCAGCGACAATCCCAGAAGCGTCATGAGGTTGAGCGACATCCCGAAAACATACATGCCGATGAAACTCGACACCATCGACGCCGGGATCGCGATCATCACAATGACGGAATTTCGGATGCTGTGGAGAAATCCGAGCATGACCAGCGCCACCAGAAAAATCGCGAGCGTCAGATCGTGCTTGACGGCATCGGCCGCATCCTTCGTAAATGTGGAGCCGTCCTGCGCTATGGTGAATTTTATGTTCTGATCCTTAAAGTCCTTTTCTATTTTTGGAAGCTCTGCTTTGATGGCCGAACTTACCTCGACGGCATTGGCATCGTTCTGTTTTTGGATCAAGAGGCCGACGGAGGTTATGCCGTTGATGCGGCTCAGCGTTGTATAATCCTTTTGTCCGTCCTGCACTTCGGCAACATCGGCGAGGGTGATATCGCCCCCCTGTTTCGATTGAGCTATGACCAGCTGGCGGACGTCGTCGACCGTCGCAAACTTTCCGGCGATGCGGACGATGTATTGCGTTTGCCCTTCTTCTACTTTGCCCGTCGGAAAATCGAGGTTCGATGATTTCACCGCCTGAACCACCTGCAGGATCGATAACCCGTACGAGCGGAGTTTTTGGGCATCGACATTGATTCGAATCTCACGCTCATCTCCGCCGACGAGCGTAATCTGGGCAACGCCCGCTACTTTTGACAGCCGCGGCTGCACGCGGTCCTTCAACAACTGGTAGAATTCGCGGCTCGGCATCGAGCTTGTCGCACCCATGCGGAGCACGGGAAGTTCATCGAGGGCAAACTTGGTAACCGTCGGAGTCTTGGCTCCTTCGGGAAGGCCGAACGCCACCTCATTGACCTTGCGCTGGGCATCCTGGAGCGCAACATTCACATCCGCCGATTGCAGGAACTCAATATTGACGAACGAGACGCCTTCCGACGATGTCGCATAGACTGCCGACACTTTGTCGATGCCGGAAACGGCGTCTTCAATGACTTTCGTAACCGACGTCTGCACCTCGTTCGGCGATGCGCCGGGATAAATCGTGGTGATGGTTACGTACGGCGACGAAATTTTTGGGAGGAGTTCATACTTCAGCTGTGAGTAGCTGAAGATGCCGAGCACTCCGAGCGCCGCAAAGATCACGACGATGAGCGACGGGCGTTTGATCGATAATTCAGTTAAGGTCATTTCTTCTCTCCGGGAATGATTGGCAGCGTCACGAAAACTGTTTCTTATTGAACGATCGTGACGGCGACGTTGTCTTTGAGGTTATTTTGTCCGCTCAACACGACCTGTTCGCCTTCGGTGAGGCCGGAGAGAACTTGCAGATTCGTTCCCACCTCGGAGCCGATGATGACGCTGCGGAGATGTGCGATCCCGTTGTCGACAACAAAGACCTGAGCGCTTTTCGTGCTTCCGAGAAGCGTCTCGCGTGGGATGGAAAGCACTTTGCCGGAAGTGATCGATGTAAATGCAACCCGTCCGAACATGCCGGCTTTCAGCGGGTGGGTATCATTGTTCGCGAGCCTGATCTGGACCGGATAGGTATGCGCCTCGTCCCCCTTAGCGCTGATGGTCTCGATGGAACCGCTGAACGTTATTCCCGGATACACATCAGTCGTTACCTCAACCGCATCGCCGGCCTTCAGTTTAAACGCGTCGTCCTCGGCGACGTTGAGCTTTGCCTTCAGCATAGAGAGGTCGACGACGTTTGCAACGAGGTTGTTCTTCTGGACTGAAGCGCCGACGTCGACGACGCGGGATGTCACAATTCCGGAAATCGGCGTCTTGATTCTCGTGTCGTTGAACTGCCGCCGTGCGACGATGTATTGTGCTTCGGCAGATTTGTACGCAAGCCGCGCCCCCTCAAGCTGTGCATCCGAGACTGAGTTCTCCTTGTACATCTTCTGATACCGCTCGAGATCCTTTTTCAACTTCTCGTAATTCACCTCGGCGGCGGCGTAGTTCGCCTGCTTCAGCTCGTCATCCACCTGCACGAGCACATCGCCCGCTTTTACCCGATCTCCGATTTCGACAAGCACTTTTGTGACGCGTCCTTCGGTTTCGGACTGCACGGCAACATCGTTGTTCGCGGTAATCGTGCCGGTGAGCGAAAGGTTTTCCGAAAGCTGCTGCTTCTGGACGGGCACCAGCGTGACCGGCAAGAATTTGACCACATCATTTTTTGCCTTTGCCTGCATCTTCGATTTGTTGTTCAACAAAACCGCAACCATCACTGCGAAGACAACGACAATCCCTGCGATGACTCTGACCTTCTTCATGGTGACTCCCTGTGAGATGTGAGTTTTTTAAACTGAACTTATTATTCTCCGACAGCGCGCTCGAGGCCGGCTTCCGCCACCTCGTAATCAACGAGTGATTGGGTATAATTTGTTTTTGCCTGCAAGAGCGCGACTTCCGCGTCGAGAAGATCGGTATTGAGCGCCAGTCCTTGCTTGAATTTTGCGTCGGTCACTCGGTAATTTTCTTCGGCCTGGCTGACCCCCTTCTCCGCAACAGCGATGCGTTCCTTCGCGCGGTGCAGGCTAAGATAATTTCGCGTCACGTCTAACGTGACCCCATCTTTCAATTGTGAGAGGCCATCCTGCGCCTCAGACAGCTGGGCCTGGGCCTGATCGGTCTGGTGAATCGTCGTTCCCCAATTCCACACGTCGAATGAAACGCCGACCCCAACATCCCATGTATCCTTGAAAGCATCCTGCGTCGGAAAGAAGCGCTGGTTCGGCCGGGAGGAATAGTAGTTTCCGACCAGGTAGACCTGCGGGAACCAGTTCGACTGTGCGATGGCCACCGCCGCATCGCCTGCCTTGATCTTGTATTCCATCGATTTCAGCTCAGGGCGCCGATCAACGGCTTGCTGGACCAGCACGGGCAGGTCTGAAAAATTTCGCGGCTCATGCTTGATGTTCGTCGCCGGATCGATTTCCGTATCCAGCGAAAGGCCGAGGAGGCTGTTGAATCCGATCCTCGCCAGTTGCACATTGCTCCGCGAGTCGATCTGACGAAGCTCTGCATCAGAGAGCTGGACCTGAACCTTCAGCACATCGTTCACGGTGATCATGCCCTGTCCCTGCCAGCTCTGCACATCCCTGAGATGCGCCTTCATTTCTTCAACATTTTCGTCGACGACTTTCTGGAGCTCGAGCGCCTGAGTCAGGTTCCAGTACGCGCTCTTGATGTTATAGATGAGGTCGCTTTTATCTCTCTCAAAATCCTTTTGCGTCGCGCTGGCGGTATATTCGGCAATGTCCGCGTTTCGCTGCAGTTTGTACCCGGTAAAAATCGGCTGCTGAACCGTCACGCGCAAATTGTAGTTGTTAAGCACTGTCGGCGACAGCGTGATCGGCTCGGGGAACAGAGGGTAGAGCGAAACCTGCGCGGGCGGAATGTCGCTCAGCCGGGAATAGGCGCCGTTAAATTTTACGGACGGCAGCATCTGCGCATTCGCCTCGCTCGATTTTGAATCGGCATACTGGACCTTCATCAGGGATGCATGGATCCCTTTGCTCTTGTCCAGGCCGATTTGAATTGCTTCGTCAAGGGTGAGTGAGAGTTTCTGTTCTGCTATCTCTGCGCTGGACACAGCGAGCACGACGGCAGACCACAGAGCTATCGTGGAATAACGCTTCATTGCAAATGCCTCCCTACACATGTTTTTCTTTCGCTGATGATTGTCATACTTCGAGACGTTGCTCGTTGAAAAATATTGTGGATGCCGCATTGCCGGGTCCGTCGGCGGCCATTATGCGATCATCTCGTGATATTTCATTTTTGCTTCCTCAGTCATCATCGCTTGAAGAATCATGGCGTGGCCTTTTCTGAGAGCGTCTTCCAGGTTCACTCCCATTGCTTCGCTCCAATACGTGTCTTCGCGATCCATTTGCCTCATCAACCCATTGGAGGTCGCCCAAAGAATAACGGCGGCCTGCTTCGGATCGATATCCTCCTGGATGACTCCTTCTTCAATCCCGCGGTTGATGAGGTCGATGATGATGGCCCAAACCTTTCCGTTGTGGCCGGCGCAGGTTTGGAGCATTCCCTCCGAGACCTGTTTATGCACCTGAGGGTTCTCGAAGAAATAGAACATCCTGTAGTAATTCCGATGCTCCTTGAAGAATTCATAATATGCCTCCCCGAGGTTCGCGATCGTTTTCAGGGTCGGGTGGTCGGCAGAGAGAACGCGGCTGAATATTTCATAGAGCACATCCATGCCGCGCATCATGACGGCGAGATAGAGGTCCTCCTTGCTCTTGTAATAGAGGTACAGCGTTCCTTTGCTCAACTCAGCGGCATCGGCGATCTCGTCCATGGTCGCCAGTTGAAGTCCCTTTTGGAAAAATATCTTTTGAGCTGCATCGATGATCTCTTCTCTCCGATGTTCTTTTTCTCGTTCTTTTCTTTCAACGATTCCCATTTTTTGCTCCATTCCTTGGAATTCCTTCAGCCTGAGGCCTGAAGATTTGCTCGAGTTACCGATGATTATAAGGCCACACAGAGAATTGACACAACACCATAGACTGACTTGGAGTCATTTTTAACAAATGGCCTTTTAAAAAGTTCCCGGAATTATATTTTTTTCGGAGGGCGGGAAGTCAGGCTTTGCAGGAAATTTCGAGGCACGCAGTTCTGACCAAGCGGAACACTTCTCTGTATCCAATAACAGCTATAAGAATGCGATGTAATCTAATGCGGGAAAGGTTTTTTGAGGAGGGAATTTCGAGATTAGCGCCGCCGCCTGGAAAGCCACGACTCGGGATTCTGCTTTTCCCTTTCTTTCCAGACTTCGAAATGGAGGATGCTCCCGGTGACTGAATCTCCGCTCTTTCCGATCACCGTCCCCTTCGAGAGTCTCTGCCCGTCAGTCACCGAAATATCGGAAAGGTGGGCATAGACTGTATGGAATCCTCCCGCATGACGGAGGATGACGAGGTTTCCGTACGACGGAAGCCAGTGGATCATCGCGACCTCACCGTCGGCAACGCTTTTTACGAGGCTCCCGGTTTTGATGGAGATGTCGATACCGGTGTTTTGAGTTACGGTCTTAAGAACCGGATGTATATGATTGCCAAAATGCGCGACCACGGCCCCTGCTGAAACAGGCCACGGGAGTTTTCCCCTGAGCGACTCAAACGGCACTCCGGTTTCAGCCGGCGGTTCCTCGACGGCTTTGAGTTTCAATCGCTCCCGTTCCGCGGCCTTCTCGCGCGCGACTTTCGCTTCATGCTCTTTGCGGATCCGCTCCTTCTCGATGAGGTCCGTGATGAGCGTTTCAAGTTCCTCGGCCGCTTCGGTCTTTCGGACAAGCTCCTTCTTCATCAACGCCTTGTCTCTCCGGATCGCCTTGAGCGTCTGGCTCCGTTTCTGTTTTCTGTCCTGGAGGAATCGGCTTTCCTTCTCTTTGCTCGCAATGATATCGCGCTGCTCCTCCAACCTCTCCTGCAAGTCTGTCCTCTGGGATTCGAGAAGCTGATGCTTCTCCTGGATTTTTTCGAGATCCTTCTTCCGCTGCTCGGAGAACCGCTTCAGATATTCAATGCGGATATAGAGCTGGTTGATGGAATTCGAGGAGAGGAGGGTTTCGAGATCGTAGACTCTTCCGAACTTGTACACCGCCGTAACGTACTTTGCGTAGTGAAGCTTGAGGAAGGAGATCTGTTTTTCCAGAAAAGCGATGTTGTCGGATGCCAGGGCTATGGAAGCCTGCAGTTCCTGTTCTTCATCGACGAGGTCCGAGAGGAGCGACCGGACAAGGTTGCTTTGCTTCTCATAATTGTCGAGCCGCTCGAGGGTCGCCTTCTCCCGCTTTTCGCTCTGCTCGATGCGCTGTTCGTATTGGTCGATCTCTTTTCGAAGCTGTTCAAGAGCCCGTTCCTTCTTTTTGATGTCCTGATCTCCCCCTGTGCCGGCTGCCGGGAAAAGCGCAAAGAGAAGAAGGATTGTGGAGGCAACTCTCATAGGTGTGAATTATTTTTCGACGTGCCGTGCATCAGGAGGAACGTCCAAATACATCGCAGCGACCGGCTCATTGATCTTCACGCGATCGTAATACAACAGGACGGAGGACTGGAGCGGATCTTGCTTCAACTCGATGGATTGCGGGTTCGTCGTGCCGTCATCCCGCACCTCAAATTCAAATTTCTCTTCGCTTCCCACCGCGCCGGTCGAATCAATATGCTCGATCCGGGTAATGCGCAGCGTCTCTCCATCCACAGAGTATCGTGTTTTCGCATTCCTGTGGTGGAAAAGAAGCATATACGAATCCTCGCCGATGGAAAAACTGTCGGGCGCCGTCTCCTCCGGCAAGAATTTCCGCGTACCGCAAAAGGTATCGACGACATCCGCCGGGTCGATGCGAATATTCATGAACATCGGGGAATTTCTCTTCTCGAACGTCCCGTCAATCACTTCATTGTTGAAGCTGTTGTAGAAAACGTAGCGGTTGTGGGCGAACAATGCCGAAGCCACGCGGATTCCAAACGGGCCTTCAACGTCCACCCTTACCGAGTCCGGTCTTTTCAGCCACAGTTCAAACGATCCGGAATTGATGAATCTCGGCGACTCGACGGAGATTGATCCCTTGGCTTCGAACGTGGTTACCATCGCCTGATGGGCATTGACGGCAGCGATCACTTCTTGTGCAGAACGGCTGGCGGGGGGTCTATGGATTTCTTTGGTCGGAGCACAACTCGTTAAGATCAGTACCGATGCGATAAAAGCTTTTCTCACAACGAGCCACGCGCAAGTTTTTCTTTGAGTCCCGTATTCTTCGCGTCGCGTTCCAGGGCTTTACTCCAGTATTCTTTTGCTTTCTCTTGCTGGCTTAGGCGCGAGTAGATATCGCCAAGGTGCTCATAAACAACAGCATTTGCTTCGCCCCCGTCGATGGCCATCTTGACGTACCGCTCGGCTTCGGTGTAGTTGCCAAGCCTGTAGCAAATCCAGCCAAAGGTATCGAGATACGAACCGTTGGTTGAATCCTTCACGAGCGAGGCCTTAGACATCGCATACGCATGCTCCAGCTGTTCCCCGCGTTCCGCCAGGCTGTACGCGTAATTGTTCAGGACCATTGCATTGAGCGAATCGAGTTTCAGCGCCGATTCGAACGTCGTATCGCACTCTTTGTACCGCTTCAATGCGTCGAACGTCGATGCGAGC
Organism: uncultured Chitinophagaceae bacterium; assembly: GCA_964384415.1. Lineage (GTDB taxonomy): Bacteria > Bacteroidota > Ignavibacteria > UBA10030 > UBA8401 > JAGVPT01. The sequence continues at coordinate 22,966 of CAYLMV010000008.1, forward strand.
GTCGAGAGGGCATTGATGTCTTTGGGATTTATTTCGACGGCGCGTTCAAGAGGAAGGATGGCATCTTCGTTCCGGTCCACCCTCGTGTATCCGTAGCCGAGAAGAAAGTTTATTCCTCCGTCGTTGGGAACAATCTGATGCGCCTTCTCGAGAACCATGACCGCCTGGTTGTAATCTTTCTTGTCAAACAGGATCGATGCGAGATACCACCATGCTTCTGCGTTCCAGCCGGCGACTTTTGTCACTTTATCGAAGTACTGCAGCGCTACGGAATCCTTTTTTTCAACGATGGCCAGCCGCCCAAGATAGAACATTGGCCGCCAGTCCTCGGGATAGTGCGTCAGGAATTGCTTGAATTGATCCTTCACGCTGTCCAGCAGCGTAGAATCCTTCTGGCTTTGACCGAGGTACGCCATGGCAATCCGGAACCGGACGTCGGCGGAGATTGAATCGCTCTTCAGGATCGTCTCGAACTGGCTTCTTGCGTCGTCCCATTTGTTCTGCTGCAGATAGAGCTCGGCGAGGGCGCCGCGAAGTTCAAGATTGTGGGGATCGTTCTCCAAAAGACCCGTGAAGAGCGTCAGGGCTTTGTCGTACTGTTCGGAGCGGACATACATCTCGCCGAGGTTTTGTTTCAGCGAAAGATTGCTCGGGTCCATCTTTACCATTTGCTCGAACGCGGCGGCAGCCTTGTCGTACCGATGCAGGCTCGAATTCAGCTCCGCAATCTTGAAGAGTACTTCCCAATCCGGGCCGTTCCTCTGTAGAATTCTTTCGTACATCTCCAGCGCCTGCGTCGGATATTTCGGGGCGAGCAGCTGGGCAATGTTGAACATGCTCTGCACGCGCGTGGAATCGAGCTTCAGTATCGCCCTGTATTGGGCGACGGCATCATCAATCTGCATTCCTTTAATATAGATCTCCGCCAGGGTCTCGCGGTACGCAACTTTTGTGGAATCAAGTCTAACGGCTTCTTTGGCGGCCTCTGCCGCGAGAGCCTGCTTGTTCAACGCCGAGTAATCCTTTGCCAGCGCGAAATAGATTGCGGGATCGTTGTCATATCGCAGCGCATCCTGATATTCGATAATCGCTTCGGCAAACTGCCCTTTGCTCTCGTAGAGTGATCCGTCTATAAAATGCTGCAGCGCGATCGGCTTCTGGTCGCCGGGAGCTTTTTGTACGGCCTTTACTTCCGGCTTCTGCACTTCTTTCGGGGAAGAGCAGGCAGACAGCAATGCCGCGAGCATTATCCCCAACACGGCAACAGAGTATTTCTTAATAATAGACGGCATATTTCCTTATTCCTTTTCAAAAATATATCGATTTGAGCGTTGAGTTACAAGTTTGAGAGATCTCGGGCAGTGGTCCGTTTTGGATGTGAGATGGAACTCACGAGAAGATTCCCGCGATAGAATCGTTCGGGAATGACGCAGTTCGTTTATCGTCATGCCCGCATGTTTTAGGCGGGCATCTATAACGCACCGTTGCCCTCGCATTTCGGGATTTCCACGGGAACATTTTTTATATTGCTTCAACTCCGATGACAATAAAAGATGGAATGCGCAGGCTATCTCCTCGCATTTTTCGCACTTTGATCCTGAACCATGAACATCCATCCAGTAACTCTTGAAGGGGAGCACGTTCGGCTTGAGCCGTTGACGCAAGTCCATCTTGCACCGCTCTGCGAGGTCGGTTTGGATGAAGAATTGTGGAAATTGACGACCACTCTTATCCGCACTCCGGCGGATATGAAGAAGTACATTGAAACTGCAATGGAGGAGTATGCCCGGGGCAGAGCATTGCCTTTTGCGATCATCGAAAGATCCTCGGGCAGAGCCGTCGGAAGCACGCGGTTCGGCAATATCGAAACCAGCCACCGCCGCGTAGAAATCGGCTGGACGTGGATCGCGAGGCAGTGGCAGCGCACGGTCGTGAACACAGAAGCTAAATACCTGCTCCTCTCCCATGCCTTTGAAACGCTTGGGTGCATACGAGTTGAGTTCAAGACCGATTCCACCAACAATCGCTCGCGGAATGCTCTTGCACGGATCGGGGCGAAGGAAGAAGGCGTGATGCGAAATCACATGATCGTGCCCGGCGGGCGGATCCGCCACTCGGTCTATTTCAGCATTGTCGATTCCGAGTGGCCGGAGGTAAAGAAGAATTTGGAATTGAAGCTGAAGAAGAACTCCTGACGAAGTGCGTCATCCTGCCTGGCGGCAGGCTACGATTTTCCCACCCCCACTTTCTTGACAACTCCCATCGTCGCCCCAAGAAACTTCTCGCCGATTTCGGTGAATTTGGCTGGAATATCGCTCACGAAAAACTGCAGGTTTGGTTTTTCTGTGCTGGGATTTTTCAGGCGATGATTCATCAGCACTTCGTCTACCTCGGATGCCGTTGCTTCGCCGGAATCGATGAGCACCGACGATCCCTTCAGCGCCCGCGAGATGACATCCTTCAACAAAGGGTAGTGTGTGCAGCCGAGAACAAGCGTATCGATCTTTTCTGTCGTGAACGGGAAAAGATACTCCTTGGCGATCATTTCGGTCGCCTTGTGATCAATCCATCCTTCTTCGACAAGAGGAACAAAAAGAGGACATGCGCGGCTGAACACGTTCGCCCGTTCGTCCAGAAGCTTAATGGCGTTGGCGTACGCGTTGCTGGAAATCGTCCCCACCGTGCCGATGACGCCGATCCGTTTCTTTTTCGACGCGGCCATGGCGGCCCTTGCTCCCGGAATGATAACGCCGACAACAGGGATGTGGGCGTATTTCTGAACCACATCGAGGGCAACGGCCGATACGGTGTTGCATGCGACGACGATCATTTTCACGTTCTTCGAAAGCAGGAACTCCGTATCGTCCTTCGCATATTCACGCACGACCTGCGGCGATTTTGGACCGTACGGGACCCGCGCCGTGTCGCCAAAATACACGATGTTCTCGTGAGGAAGCCGGCGGAGGAGTGCATGAACGACCGTCAACCCTCCTATCCCGGAATCGAAAACGCCGATCGGCCTGTGAACGCTCATATTATTGCGATGAAAGTTGAATATTGAGAAACTGAGAAATTCGGTGGAGCACTTTTTCTTTGATCTGCGCCTGGCGCTCCGGGCTGCGAATCGGCTTCCCGTCAGTGTCCAGGATGTAGAATGAATCCACGATACCGTCGACACGGGTGGCGATCTTGGCGAAGTGGATGTTGAGGCCGAGCTGCGAGAATGTGTGTGTCACCTTGTACAAAAAACCGACCGTGTCCGGGGCGTAGACATCCGCGATGGTAAAATCGGGCGCGTCTTCAAATTCCACATCGATCCGGATATTGGGATGAAAGAGCGGCTTCGCCCGGCGTTTCCACCGGCGATGGTGTTTTTCAAAAAGATGTTCGATGGTAACGGAGCCTTGGAGAACATCCTCGAAATCCTGCGTAATTTTCTCCACCTGGTCGTCGAGCAGTCTCCCTCTCGTCCCGACATTAACAACGCGAAACCGGTCGATGACGATGCCGTCGTCCCGCGTGAAAATCTGCGCGTCGAAAATATTGGCATCGTTGGCAGTCAGCACTCCGCATAAGTTGGAGAGGAGGTACGGCGCATCGTGCGTGATAGCCGTGACGGAACTGTGCGACTCTTCGTGGGCAATGATCGAAGAAAAGTCGCCGAGGGTGCGGATGTGCGTAAGATGCTCTGCGATATCCTTCGAAGAAAAAATCTGAACATACGCCTCGTTGTGGATCGACGACAGGTGATGCTCGACTTCGCTGCGCGGCAGTTCTTTCGAGACGGCCAGGATGAGAGAACGGACGAGCTCATGGTGCTGTTCCCGCTGGAATGAAACCGCCTCTTGATATGGAAGTTTCCGTTCCAGAACTTTCCGGGTGTGCACATAGAGTTCCTGGAGCAGCATTTCCTTCCAGCTTGTCCAGACGTTTTTGTTGACGGCGGAGAGGTCGCAGTACGTGACGAGGAAGAGCAAGTCGAGCTGCTCGGGGCGCTCAAACATCTCGGCAAATTCGGCGACAGTGTTCGGATCGCTGATGTTTCGCCGGAACGCGATCTGCTCCATCACCAGGTGGTTGCGGATAAGAAACCCGATGTCGCCGTGCGCGTCGGTAAAGTGAAGCCGTTCAAGGACGCGGCGCGAGACTTCAACCCCGCGCAGTTCATGCTCCTGAATTCCGTGCGGTTTTTCAATGTCGTGGAGAAGAAGGGCCAGATAAAGAATTTCTTTTCGTTCCAATCCTTGGTACACCGCGGACAGCATTCCTTTTCCGCCCGCAAGGCGTTCGGCATGTTCAATCGCGATCAGGGTATGAGCGTCCGCGGTGTAGTAGTGATAAACGCTGTGCTGAACGAAGGCCACAAGCTCTCCCCATTCCGGGATGAACTTCCCCAGGATATCGAAATCGTTCATCATCGTCAGCGTGGAGGCAACATTCGAGGGCAGACAGAGGATGTCGATGAAAACAGCCGCAGCGTCCCCGGCAGTGATGCTCTGTTCATTAAAGAGGGACGACGAACGGCTGAGGGATGCCAGTTTCGTCTGCAGTGAATGACCGAGACTGAATGAATGTTTTCCGCACCAGTAGAAAGCCTTGAGAATTTCCGCCGGAGTCGAAATTTCCACGGCCGTATTCCGTTGCAGCAGTTCATCGCCGCGGGCGATGAAGTGTGCATCGAGGATCTGCTCCTTAGGCTTCCGCCAGGAGCTCGGCTCAACGCTTTTCCGGAAGTGGTTGATCAGCCGCTGATTCAGCTGGAAAATACTCCGTGCATGAAGGAAATATTCGCGCATGAACTTCTCGACGTACTTGAGCTCGTCGTCTTCCCCGAATCCCAGCCCTTTTGCAATTTCGCGCTGGATGGAAAAATCGAGCGAATCATGAATCGTCTTGGCAAGGAAGTGCGTTTCATGGCGCGTGCGGAGAAGAAAGCCGAGAGCGTCGATGACCGAATCCCGTTCTTCCTTGGAAATGACGTTCTTCCGGTAAAATGCGTCGAGCATTAATTTGCACGATGATTCGCGGTTCTGAAACGGCGACTCCGAAAAATAGTCCGTGTCCGTCGAACGATAGACCCAGAGAAGGTTATGGAGGTCGCGGAGACCGCCGGCGCTGTTCTTCACGTTCGGCTCAAGAAGCTTTACCGAATTCCCGTATTTTTCATGCCGTTCATCCATCCCGACCATGATCGCTTTGACAAAGATAAGATCAAACTTCTTCTGAATCTGTTTGAAGACCGCATCGCCGTACACCCGAAGCACTTCCTCGCTGCCGGCAACATACCTGCTTTCCAGAATTGAAGCCCAGGAATCGACGTCTGTCTCGTAGAGATTGACGCAGTCCTGAATCGTGCGGACGCTGTGGCCGACGTTGAACCCGGCATCCCACAAGGACCGGAGAAACGCCTGGATGGCCGCCGAGCCGGCAACTTTCTTTTTTTCGCTCTCAGCCAGGATCATGAGATCAAAATCTGAGTGGGGACAAATCTCGCCCCTGCCGTAGCCCCCGAGCGCAACGACCGAAAAGTCCTTTCGTATCGGAGTGGCATTCCACAGATCGGCGAGCGTCGTGTCGACGAGAGAGGTGAGCGAAGAGGCGATGGAAAATCCATCCGCGCCTTCACGATGCAGACGGAAGATCTTTTCGGTTTCGGAAGTGTAGCGTTCTTTGATTGTCACTGAAGGCGATTGAGAGATGCTGATGGGAATAATATAAAGAAGCCGGGGTCGATTTACAAACCGGGCGGGAGATAGACTCTTTTTTATCAAGTTTTGATTCAAGACGAAGCCCGGAGCGAGAAATCGGTGCCCCGATTCTGTTTCGGTTCCTAAAGCCTCCGCGCCACCACCGCGACATCCTTCATCGTGCGCACAGATCCCCCGTAAGCATCAAAGGCTTCGAACAGAATAATGTACATGCCGATCCTCACGCGCTGACGATTATCGTCTAATCCATCCCACAGGAGCGTTCCGGATGATGCCGCCGCTTCAGTGTTGGCGAGAGTCCGGATTAATCTCCCCTGAAGGTCGAAGCACCGGACACGAATCATCGATGTGGTCGACGGCAATGAATATGCGATCGCAAGATTGTCTTCAAATCCGTCATTGTCCGGAGAAAATGGATTCGGGGAAAGCCGGAGAGATGCCGAAGAAGGCAGCGCGACGGTATAGATGCTGTTGCGTTCCGCAGGGGTCGCGCCCGCGGGCGAAACCGACGTGCTCCAGTTTCGCTTGTCGTTGCCGGAGAAGGAGGGATTAATCCGTTCGAGAGACTTTCCCGATGTCGATGCCTTCAGCGCAGGATTGTTCCAGGACGGCGAGTATCGCACACTATCGATGCGCGTGTCGGTGAGGTCGAAAAGAACGACGTCGTCGCCCGAATTATTGAGCGACAGGTCTTTGTTTGCAATCAATATTCTGGAACCGAGCGATGATGTGAAAACAGGGAATTGCGCGGCGAGAGTCGAATCCGCACTTATGACAAGATAGCCGCCCGGAGGTACTGCCGTCGACCGATCGGGGAAATTAAAGGTGTTCCTGCTCCCCGAACTTGAAAGCGCATCGCTCATTTTCCATCCCCGCAGATCAATGGTATCGCGGCTTCGATTGAACAGCTCGATAAATTCGGATTGTCCGGGAAGAGGGTCGTACATGATCTCGTTGATCACGACCGATTGCGCGAGAAAACTGTTCGCCGTCCAGCCGAATTTCTCGTTGTTCGCCGCGCGCTGATCTCCCGGCAGTTCCACGCGGCACACAAGAGGCACCTTGCCTTTGACGCCGGTTGACCATTCGAAAAAGAACACGACCGAATCGCCTGCGGCCAGCGAAGACTCCTGCAGGCTTTTCAACAACTCACCGGGCGAAGCAATGCTGTCGCAATTTGCGTCATAGAAGAATTCCACAACGAACGATGAAACGGATTTTCTTCCTGCGTTGTGAATCGTCGCCGACAAACGGGATCCGTTTGCGGTGGGGCTGCCTGTGATCCGATTGACTTCGAGGTCAAGATCCTTTTTTGCGACGCTATTTTCAAAACCGCACGTCGGCGCCGAACTTCTCCAGTTGGCGGAATCGACCGACGACGCGAAGCAGTCGACACGTTCCAGCGATCGGCCGTTTATGCCCCCCCATGAAGGCTTATACCAGACGCTGTCCATCGTTATTCCACGATTGTCGAAGAGCACGACGGCGTCCGGCGTCGAATTGTTGAGCGCCGAAAATGACGAGACGATGACGGGTGAAGGAAGAGCGAAATATCGTGAGAGTGTTGAGTCAGCCGAGACCAGAAGATACTCGCCGGGCGCGACGGGGAACGGCGCATTGGCGACAAGTGATTTTGTTTTCACATTTGAATCGGAGATCTTCCATCCGTTCATGTCGACAGTTTCAGATCCGGCATTGTAGAATTCTATCCACTCCGGCATGTCTCCGGGAGGCGCGTACATGATTTCGTTGACGACCACCGAGCACGGTCGAACGCCGGCGGTGAACGAAAGAACGGCGCTGTTGTTTGTTGAATCCTCATCCTCCTTGCCGTCGATCGAAACAAAGATCCGGTGTTCTCCCTGGAGCGCTACGGTCATCGGACGGGTCACTTCGGTAGAGTCGGAGGGCGACAACGATGTGAGGCGTGTGTTGCCGAATAGTTGGGGCGGTTCCTGCGTGTCACTCCAATCCGCGTTGAAGGAAACAGATATTCCGTGCAGAGCTTTACGTCCGTTGTTCTTCACGACAGCTGAAACCTGAAAGCTTTCTTTGATCATCGGTGCGGCCGTTGAGAGAGTTATTCTCTCAACTGAAGCGTCGAAATCTTTTTTCGTGACACTATTGACAAAGCCGGGAGTTGCGCCGGCTGGGTTACGCGAGGTCCCCCAATTTGCCGCTGAGTTCGAGCCTCCGGCCGTGTCGATGCGTTCCAGTGAACAGCCCCCTGTCCCGCCCCACGAAGGTTCGTATGCAACGCTGTCTATCGTAAAGCCTGCCGGGTCAACAATGACAACTGCATCTCCGTTGTTGTTCAGGGCGGGAAAGGAAGACCGCACAACCGGTACGCGGGGGACGGGGAAGAAGGAGAAGATGGTCGAGTCTCTTGAAATGATAAAGAATTGTCGCGGCGGGATTTTTACCTGCGCGGAAGTGATCACCACCCTTGATGCCGTATTGTCTCCCATTTTCCACTGTGCGAGGGAAATGGTGTCCGTTGTGATATTGATACCTTCAACCCATTCGGGTCCTTTGGAGGGGGCATACATAATTTCATTGAGTACGATGGCGTGATAAGAATACCCTGCAAGAAACGATGTCGTCATAGAGTTGTTCGTGGAATCCTCATCCCCGGGGAAAACAAGTATACCGATCAGCCGGTGAGCACCGGGAGCTATGTTGGAGTATGTAAGCACAATGGCCTCAGAGTCGGCCGCGGGAAAGTCGCGGGTAAAACTCTCTTCACAAATCATTTCATCCGCTGTTGCGGCCGAGTCCGGGTTCTTGTCGTCGTATAGCCGGAGCGAAAAAGAGAATGTGCCGCCGACAGCCCGATTAGAAATGCCGAAGCGCACCGCCGCGTCCCCGCCGCTCCTGACGACGGAAGGCTCAACGCTCAGGGAGGATATCGCAAGGTCGCGCTGCTTCTGAACCGTCACCGAAACATCATCTATCCTTAATGTTCCTGTGGAGCCGGTTCCGTTCCCTAGAACGCGCCACCGGAACCGAACGCCGGAAACGTCTCTCAGCGACGCGGGCAATGGGAGGGTTCGGGTGACATAGCCCGAAGCGCCGGTGTTTTTCAGCGTATCTCCGATGAGAATGGCGAACGAGGTGTCGTTGTTGACAGAAGCTTCGACCAGCAGACCGGAATTGTAGGACGACGTCCTCCGCTCATGAAATTCGATGTACGCGGGGAGTTTACTTCCGAAATCGATGAGGGGCGATGCCAGTCTTTGCGCCACCTTTGCATCGGTTGTGACGACGGCATTCGGGCTGCTTAAAGATGCGGACGTCGATGTTGTAAAATCACCGGAGGGAGATTTATTGGATGTCGTTGTCCAACCGGCGGGTAGCCGCGGCGGAACGACGCTGTCGAAATCTTCGACGTAAAATGGCACCGATGTCTGGGCACGGAGAGATGAACAGCATGATAGAAGAATGAAGCAGGCGATGAACAAGCGGTCGGAAATCATGAGGCCCCCCTGATGATTGGTAAAGAGATGAACGTTGAAGTGTTAACCGGATTTTGAGAATGATATCCGCAAAGCGTGCAAAGACAAAATTAGTTATCTATTTATTCTTCGCGGTCTTGGCGGATCATCTCTCTTTCAAGATGACTATTGAAGCTTACTGCTTCGTTGCAAAGATGATAGAGCGAACGGTGGAGACGCGGGGGGAGGTTCGAAAGGGGAGTCTCGAAGAGATGAAGCGGCTTCTCCGGAGCTTTATGGTTGAGCGAGTCTGCCGGTCAGCGTTTCAGCTTCCCGGCAATTGTGGCAAGGAGCAGCTCGTTGTCGAACGGCTTTGTCAGGTAGCCGTCGATGCCAAGTCTTACGCCGGCGCGGACAATGTACTCATCGCTTATCCCGGACATGAGAAGAAACGGCACCTTGTCGAAGCGCGGGATATTCCTCACCTGGTTGTAGAATTCAAACCCGCCTTCTGTCGGCGACGGGAACATGACATCGGAGAGGATGAGGTCGGGAGTCTCCTTCTCCAGGATCGCCATCGCAGCCTGAATACTCTCTGCGATATGCACGGAGTATCCGTGCCGGCGGAGAATGGCGGCATACGTCAACAAGATTGTCTTTTCGTCATCGACGATCAAAAGCGAACCGAGTGAAGCGGGAGTGCGTTTTGCCTCCAGGATCTTTGCCTCGGCGTCTTTATGTTCTTCCATGGAGATGCTGTATCGTTTTCGCATCAGTTCCAGGACTCGTTCTTCGTTTTCGGTCACGACGCCGTCATGCAGAACTATCCGGAGCGCTTCGACGTACGCTTCGGTCTTGATCTCCCTTTCCAGTTGAGCGTGTTGATGCTCGGAGATGTTGAACAGGCTCCGTACTTTCTCGAGCTCGGCGCTTTCCTTTGGGGTGAGCACGCCGTCAAACCACATTTCATTCAAAATTTCGCGGTACATTTTTAGTCTTCCATCCAACTCTTTCGGCGCCGTGACCGGCATTGGCCTCGGCACAGGAACGGGGATGGGCGACGGTTTTGGCTGGTCCGCCGCTGCAGCCGGAGGTGGCGCCGCGGGTGCCGGCTTGGGCTGAACAGGCGGAGGCGGAGCCGAAGGCGCTGCGTGGGCAGGCCGTGCCGGCGGCGACGGATGTGCTTTCGCCAGGGCCGGAGAGACCGGGGCCGGAATCGGAGTGGAGGCCTTCTTCATCATCATTTCGATGCTCTGAGAGTACGCTTGCGCGAAATGATTTGATGGGTCGAGTTTAAACACCTTGGCGACCTGCTCGAGCGCCCGCTGATACTGCTGCAGCTGGATCAGCCTGTCTGCTTCACTCAGGCATTGCGATATAAGCTGTATCCGTCTGTCGAGACTAAGCGCCTGGGAATCTACCCGCTGCTGATTTGCATTCTCCAGCTTCTTCTGTCCTGCTCGGACTCGATCTAACAGCGATCTCGCCTGATAATTGTCCGGGTCGCTCTGCAGCACACGCTCTGTTTCAATCAACGCCTCATCAAAATGTCCAGCGTGGAAATGCTCCTCGGCGACACGAAGATGTCTATAGATACCCTCTTTTGAGAGGGTCGAGGCAACCGGATTTTTAGCCGCCTCCTCCTCTTTCTTCTGGAGAGACTTAATCCGCTCTTGGAGTGTTCTGCCTTGATAGTTTCGCGGATCAAGCTGAAAAATATAATCTACCTCTACCATGGCTTCCGAGTAGCGCTTGGAACGGACGAATTCTTCCGCATTCCGGAGGTGCTTGGCGATTTTTTCAATGGTCGGATTCATGATCGTGACGCTTTCTTGGGGAGAGGTCCTTTGAAATATACTTCAAAGGTGAACGAGGCTCTAAGGGTAGGTAAAGATAGAAAGAGGTTGACTCAATTTCAACCTGCCAGATCACAAGTGCGTCCGCTGCCTTGGCGACAGCTATTCTTAAGAAATTTTAACTGCAACATAGCGGATTTATTCATATTTTATGGGGCATTAGCGCTTTCACAACTCCCGAATAACCGGAGAATGGTTTGAAGAAAATAGCCGTAGTTTTCGGAACGCGTCCCGACACCATCAAACTTGCTCCGATCATTCTCGAGTTGCTGCGGGAAAAAAAGCTCTTTCGCACTCTCACGATTGCCACGGCCCAGCACCGGCAGATGCTGGATCAGGTCCTGGATGTGTTTAAAATCGCCCCGGACTACGATCTCAACATCATGCAGCCCAAGCAATCCCTCGCCTTGTTGACGCAGAATACCATCGCGGCCCTGGACGAGGTTCTCGAAAAAGAAGCCCCGGACCTGGTGCTGGTGCAGGGAGACACATCGACGACGTTTGTCGGAAGCCTTGCGGCGTTCTACCGCCATATTCCGGTCGGTCACGTCGAAGCCGGTCTGCGGACAAACGACAAGGCGAACCCCTTTCCCGAGGAAATCAACAGGCGGCTGACAAGCTGCATCGCCGACATCCATTTTGCCCCCACAGAAACGGCGAAGAAAGCGCTGCTGCACGAGCACGTTGATAGGAAGAAAATTTTCGTGACGGGAAATTCCGTCATCGACGCTTTGAGATTCTCGGTCCGGAAGAAATATTCTTTCACCATTCCCGCGCTCAATACGCTTACCGCACAGAAGAATCGCATCGTTCTTCTCACCATGCATCGGCGGGAGAACCTTGGCGAGCCGATGCGCCATGCCTGCGAAGCCGTCAGAGACCTTGCAGCGATGCACCGTGACATGAATTTCATCTTCCCCGTTCATCTCAACCCGCTCGTGCGGGAAGTGGTCTACGGAACCCTCGGCTCGCTGGAGAATGTTTTTCTTCTGGAACCCCTCGACTATCTGGATTTTGTCAATCTCATGGCCAGGTCGTACCTCATCATCACAGATTCCGGCGGAGTGCAGGAAGAGGGACCGGCGCTCGGAAAACCAATCCTTGTTCTGAGGGATGTGACCGAGCGTCCCGAGGCAGTCGCCTTCGGCACGGTGAAGCTGGTGGGATTGAAGAAAGCGAGAATCTTCGCGGCGGCACAACAACTCATCGACAATTCCTCGGCGTACCGCCGTATGGCATCCGCGACGAACCCGTACGGCGATGGCCGGGCGGCGAAGAGAACCGTCGCGATCATCAAGAACTATTTTGGACTCTCCACAAAGTCGGTTCCCCAATTCAGACCAGGCAGACTTCAGAGCAGATGAAGAACTCCATTCGATGTATATTGACCCTTGGCGTACTCCTGTCGTTCATCGTCCCCGGCATGAGTCAAGAGGAACCTCTTAAAAAAATCCTTGTCGTGGTTGAGGGCGGCTCCGACCTGAAAAACTACGCGATGGGAGACGGCCGGCAGCTCGCGGAATTGCTTGGCCATTTCAACACCGCCGTCACCGTCAAAGGGGTGAACAAGTATTTCCCCGGAGAAGTGAACGCCTTCGATTATACCTTTTACATCGGCTTCAACCCGCGCGATGCCGTCCCTCCGAAATTCACCGACGATGTTCTTTCGACCGGCAAGCCGGTCATCTGGATGAACACCGGAATGATCGAGTTCTCGAAGAGGAACAACCTCCGAAAGAAATTCGGCTTCAGCGTCTCGACGCTCGACTCCCTCGACGATTTCAACTATGTCAAGTCGAACAACAAGGTATTTACGAAGGGAGAGCCGAACGCGAACATCATCGAGATTTCAAACCGGCGGAATGTTGAAGTCCTTGCCACGGCGTATTCCTCCAGGAAGAGAAGAGAAATCCCGTACATCGTGAGGTCAAAAAACTTCATGTATATAGCGGATTCTCCGTTTGCTTCCGCTACGGAGAACGACCGCTACCTTCTTTTCGCAGACATGCTCCACGACATTTTGCATGAACAGCACGAGGAATCGCACTCGGCCCTTATCCGCATCGAGGATGTTGACCCTCTTCAGAACCCCGACCAGCTGCGCGACATTGCCGACATCCTCTCGAGCCGCGGAATTCCGTTCCTTGTCGGAGTGATTCCGTTTTATGTCGATCCATCCGAAGGAATCCGCGTGAGTCTCTCCGACAAACCGGATTTTGTCGACGCGATCAAATACATGGTGAAGAACGGCGGGACCATTGTCATGCACGGCATTACGCATCAGTACAAAGGGACAACGGCCGTCGATTTTGAATTCTGGGATGAGAGCACGAACAAGCCGATCAAGGACGAAACGGCGGAGGGTGACGCCAAGAGAATCGAGATGGGGATTTCCGAGTTTATGAAGAACGGCCTCTCGCCGCTCATCTGGGAAACGCCGCATTATACGGCGTCGTTCACTCTCTACAACACCGTCGCGAAATATTTCAGCACGGCGATGGAACAGCGTCTTGCGATCGAGGACGCAGACTACAGCCAGTATTTTCCGTACATCATCAACAAGGACCTCTTCGGCCAGAAGATCTACCCCGAAAATCTCGGCTATGTCCCTCTCAACCCGAACAAGGCTGAAAGCGAAGCATACATTCAGAACATCATCAGGAATGCCAAGACCAATCTCTATGTCCGCGACGGATTCGCCTCGGTGTTCTTCCATCCCTTTCTCGACCTCGACTTGCTGAAGCAGCTTGTCGACGGAATACAGAACCTCGGCTATACGTACATCGATCTGCGCGAGCAAAAGAACTGGGTGAAGACAAAAGACCGGATCATTCTGACGGGAAGCCAGAATTATTCGATCCGCCTGGAAGATCAATATCTCTACGAATCGTATTTCGATCACTCGGGCGAAATCGAACGAAAATCAATTTCAGAAAAGAGGATCAAGGGGATCTATTCAAAATCTGTGGAACTCGAGCCCGGCGAGTTGTATAAAGCCGAACCGTCGGAATTCCGCGAGCGTCCGCTGTCGTTCATGGAAAAAACGGCGTACAGCGTCGAAAAACTGTACGACAACGTCTTCAGCAAGGATGAGGCATGGAACGACCTGCGTCCCGTCATTCTGTGGAATCACCATGTGAAAGGCGCAGCCTTTAACGACCAGGCGTCACTCGCATCCGTGTTCCGTTCTGTGAATGTCCACGTCGATACCGTCTTTATCGGACAGCCGTTGAACCTTTCTGCCTACAACCTGCTCATCGCGCCCTACGCGTTCATCGATTCTCTGCGGCAGACGGATTACGACCTCATCAACGATTTTGTCGAGAGCGGCGGGAATATTATTACCGACACGAAAAACGACCTCGCGGCTGAACTCGGCATAAGCTTCACCAACACGCAAATCCGCGTGAGCAGAATCCGCGACCGCTATTTCCCGGAAGAACGCATCGCCTGGCGGTACCCGGAACTTATCAGCAAGTTCGAGACCGAGGGAGTCGATGAGGTCTTTTGCGTCGACGATGTAACAGGGACGCCCATGGCCGTCGGCAAGAGAGTCGGGAAGGGAAAAGTCATTTATTTTAATTCCCGTTTCGATTCGTATTCACAGCACGGGTACAGCCAGTATCCGTACTTGCTGGAGTACGTGCGAAAGTATTTTCAGCTCAGACCTATCGTGAGGCGGGAGAATCTGGAAATGTATTTCGACCCGGGATACCGGAAGACCTACAGCATCGAGTCGCTTGTCAAGCAGTGGGTGCGGGAAGGAGTTCACATCGTCCACGTCGCGGGATGGAATCAATTTCCGAAATACACGTACGATTACCGCCGGCTCATCACGCTGGCTCATTCGAACGGGATCCTCGCCTACCTGTGGCTCGAACCTCCCCAGGTAAGCAAGAAATTCTGGGATGAGCACCCCCAGTGGCGCGAAAAGAACTACAAGGGGGAAGATATCCCGCCGTTGTGGCGCTATACCGTTGCCCTCGAGGATGACAGCTGCCTGTCGGCAATGAGCCAGGAGTACAGAAAGATCCTGGACGGGTATGATTGGGACGGCGTAAATCTTGCCGAACTCTACTTCGAAGCGGGAAAGGGTTTCGATAACCCGCTGATCTTTTCGCCGATGCATCCATCCGCAGTGCGGGAAGTGAGGAGAAGATACGGAATAGACCTCGCCTCGATTTTCAACGCGCAGTCTCCCTTTTACTGGAAGACGAATCCGATCGTAAAGAATGCGGTCGTGGATTACCGCGTGAACCAGCTGACGATCGCCTACGACACGCTTCTCACCGCGTTCTCCGCGATCGCGAAGGGAAAGCCCGGGTTTCAGATTGTCGTCACAGCGATGGACAGCTACGGATCGCCTGAGCTCCGCGAATTCCTCGGCGTGGATATGAATCAAATTGTTGAACTCCGAAAGAAGTTTCACTTCATGCTTCAGGTTGAAGACCCGGAAAACCTCTGGTCGACAGATCCGGGACGGTATCGCGAGATCGGGAAGCGCTACGCCGCCCTCCTCGGAGGCGACAGCGCTCTCGCACTCGACTTGAACATCCTCAGCTTTCGAAAGAAAGAGTCCATCACGCCGTTCCCGACGCTGATCCAGACCGGCACGGAAAGCTATTATCTCATGAAGGAAGCCTCGCTCGGCGCGCCGCGCCTCACCGTCTACTCGGAGTCAAGCGTGAACCCACAGGATCTGAGCTTTTTTGCCAATGCGCTTGCCGCGCAGGTGCGTTACCGCTTCACCGGAAACGGTTACGATCTCAGCTCCCCGTACTCGATCGTGTGCAAAATGCCGAAGGCGATCTCCGAGATCAACGTCGACGGCTCGCCCCTCTCCCCGTTCCGCGACAACTGTTTCGTTATTCCCGCGGGAGAACATCGTGTGACCCTCAACCGCAACCCGGTGAACACATTCTCCACCAACGAGCTTCAGGCGAAGATCATGTCGATCACGGGAAACCTTCTCTCGTCAGCTCACGGGCTCCGGACGATCACCTTTGAATACGAATCAGGGACGAGAACCATCGCGTCGTTCAACGTGGCGCCGTCGTCGGTGAAGGTGGATCATGAACCGTATCCCTTTACCGTCATGAAGGGCAACGACTGCTTCAGCATTTTCCTGCCGAATGGAAGGCATTCGGTCGAACTTGTGGCGGGCGATCAATTCTCATTCGGAGTGAATGTGACAAGCCTCTGGTCTTCGACCGCCATCGTTATCTTCGGTTTTATCGCTGTCACTTCTCTCTTCCTGATGTACGGCGCGCTCAAAATTATCAAGCGGAACAATCCTTCACGAAAGGCGGCCTAGGCCATGACGGTCCTCGAAGTTGATCTGAGTTTTCTTTTCGTGATCGCTGTGATCCTCATCTGGTTCATGATCGCGTACCAATTCGTCCTCACCGTCTTCGGGTTTATCAATTATGTGAAGTCGATGAGGGAGCAAAAGCACGTCGACACGCAGACCCTCGACTACCCGCCATGCGCCATTCTGATCCCCGCTCACAACGAGGAGAAAGTGATCGGCGCAACGGTTGCGTCCATGCTGAAGCTGAATTATCCGAAGAACAAGCTGCGCATCATCGTCGTCAACGACGGCTCGACTGATTCGACAAAAAAGATCGTGGAGGGATACCGGAGGCGCGACCGGAGGGTAGAATTGTTCAATATCCCGGCCGGAGAAGGCGGGAAAGGAAAATCCCGCGCGCTGAACCTGGGCGTGAAGCACGTCAAGGCCGACGTCATCGCCATCTATGATGCCGACAACACCCCCGATGAAAACTCTCTCCGTTATCTTGTCGCACAGCTTCTGTTGCACAAAGAGCTCGGGGGCGTCATCGGGAAATTCAGAACGATCAACAAGAATTATAACCTTCTTACCAGGTTCATTAATGTCGAGACTCTGAGTTTTCAATCGATGCTGCAGGCCGGCCGCTGGCAGATGCAAAACATCGCAACCCTCCCCGGCACCAATTTCGTCATGTGGGGATGGCTGATCCGCGAGCTTGGGGGCTGGGATGAAGAAGCGCTCACAGAGGATTCGGAGCTCAGCATCAGAATTTACGAGGCGGGGTATAAGATCAAGTATATTCCGTATGCGATCACATACGAGCAGGAACCGCAGGAATGGAAAGTCTGGATCAAGCAGCGGATGCGGTGGGTCCGGGGGAATAACTACGTCGTCTCGAAATTTCTCCGGCACATTCCCGCCTTCAAGAACAAGCGGCTGGCATTCGACCTGCTGTATACGCTGGCTCTCTATTATATTTTCTTCGCAGCGATCATCATCTCGGACATTCTCTTCATCCTTAGCGGGTTGAGTCTCGTCACGATCTCGCTCCCCGGTCCGTACACGACCGTCTGGATCATGGCCTTCTTCCTTTTCCTCTTCGAGATCATGCTTGCCATTTCCTACGACAACGAAGACAGCCCCGCACGCATCGGCCTTCTCGTCCTCATGTATTTTTCTTATTGTCAGCTCTGGATCTACATCGTCATCAAGGCTGCTTACACAGATTACGTCAGCAAGGGGCAGCATAAATGGGAAAAAACAGTCCGCTTCGACGTAGAACCTTCCAGGACAAAGCAGCAGTCCTGAGCGATGCCGTGACTTTCTCGATTGTCAATCTGAATTCGACGACACGAATCATCGCATCACTGTGATGGGGGGGGCGTCGTTCGGTTGATAGTGGGGCATTTTCAAAAGAAAAGTCATTGCAAGGAGCCCCGGTTAACGCGGGGTAAACTCCGGGACGAAGCAATCACCTTTCACTTAAAGTAGACCACTGCGGTTCGGTTTGACAATGTGGAGAATTATTCCAACCTTGCAATTGATATCCACGTCAGAAGGGGGCTTCTATGGATTCGTTACGCACCGCTGCTAAGCAATCGGCCTTCGTTTTCGCACTTCTCGTTCTTGTCTCTTCACGCGCCAGTTCCCAGTTTATCGGCTCTGATCCGTTTCCGGCAATGCCGTTGAAGATACTTAACGCGGACATCATTACCGCCGATTCGTCATTCGTCGTCTTTGGGGAGATCGGTTCAAATTCCACCGACGTCTTCGATAATTGGTACGGCCTCAGCGCCCCCTTTCTCTTGGCTAACGGTTCCACGAAGCTATCTTCTCTCTCGTTCCTGCCAGATTCGAACTTGTATTGGAGTATGGGCTTCGGGGGGTATGAAGACGTTCCAAATTATTCTGTCGCAGTCGGCCAAAATGGGACCACGTTGATCTGTTGGAGCAAAGTGCGCCTCGATGTCAGCGATGTTCCGCCTACCTACCTGGAAACACCGGTAGTCCGGGGAGCGGTCTATTCCGGCGGAACGTTGATCGATTCTTTCAGAGCCGATACCTCACTCAATCCGCAGGTTGCATTTGACAAGAATAATGTTGCGCACATGGTGTGGGAAAACGTGACACCCCTCGATTCTTTTACTCAATCACGGTACGGCCGATTTATACGGTACTCATCCGAAGTGGTCTACACGACCCGCTCCCCGGAAGGGGCGCTCTCGGCTCCCATCTCAGTCGGCAAAGGCTTTTCTCCGCATGTCCGCATCGCATCCGACAATTCGGTCCATATTATTTACTTCGGAGCAGATTCCTCCTCCGCGTCTGCACTCCAGCTTTTTTACGTTCGAAGCAATGGCAGTGCGTTTGGCTTACCGAAACCGCTTCACGTCTTCCCTGTAAACTACTCATCCCGGAATTCCTACATCACAACACCGGTCCTGGGGTGGAGCGTCGATTCCTCCCTCACGCTGCACTTTGCCTGGTCTGCATCGTCGGTTTGGCCTAACACAAAGTTTTATCACCTCTATTATAACGACGAAGAAGGGGTTAGCATTGATTCGTCGGATGGTTATCCCGCTGACGCAGTCAGATTCCTTTTCAGGAATAACGGAGATGTCGAAGCGGCATGGCTGAGTCGAACAAATGTGACGGGTCCTGATCAATTTTTCTTTTCTTCCTCGAAAACCGGCCGGCTATTTAACCAGTTCAAAGTTTTCACGTCGCTCATTTATGCTCAGTCGTTTTCTCTCTTCGAGGAGTCCGGGGGAAAGATCGACGCCATCTTTCCGGGCGCCCGAATGATTCAACTATTGAAGGATCTTGAGTCGGGGAAGGACACGTTGAATTCCGTTCCGACAGAACAGGCTGCAGGAACATCGTTCTTTCTTGACGGCAAGAACGAGCTTTGGTTTCTGGGATCAAGCGATTCCGTCTATTCACTGCTCCATTTTCCGTTGGATGATGCCGGCCGGGCTCCGGTGTTCACGCTCCCCCTGCAAGAGGGGACTGTCTGGCAGTACCAAACCTATATGACAGAGGATCCCTACGGGATGCCGAACGGGTACGCACAGATAAAACTTCAAAAAGACACC
>CAYLMV010000008.1:42451-58314 GCA_964384415.1 uncultured Chitinophagaceae bacterium
GCCTTTCGTCAACGAGGCGATAACAGACAGCATTGGGATCTCGGGTTGGGGCGATGGTTTAGCGAATGCATATGAGCTCATCGGTGCAATTGTCGGCGGCGTGAAATATGGAACAGTCCTCTCTGTCGGAGAAGAGCCGCAACTGCAGCCTGGGAGATTCTCCCTCAGTCAGAACTATCCTAATCCGTTCAATCCGGTGACGAGCATCCGGTTCACCATCGGTCAGCCGCAACTTGTCTCTCTCAAAATCTACGATGTGCTCGGAAGAGAAGTTGCCTCGTTGCTTCACGAGAAGAAAAATCCTGGCACATACAGCGTTGCATGGAATGCCGGCAGTTATTCAAGCGGCGTCTATTTTTACCGCTTACAGGCGGGCAGCATGATACAAACGAAGAAAATGGTCTTGTTGAAATGAGACCTGCGTCTGTCGAATACTGCATCTAATATTTCTTTATCGACCTTCTTCGATACATTGCGGCGCATCCCTCTTCTTACCAAAGGCAGAAGTGCGGCGATTCGTTGTAGAAACGCCTTCTGCCTGCACTTTTCCTCCCTTGATTCTTTAGCCAACTTTCGGCTAATTACACATACTGTGTCTCAACTCCACTATTCATAAACGCCGAAAACCGTGTCAACCATTTCAACCTCAGCGAAGAATGACGACGTCGGTGCCGCGCACCAATTAACGGACGCTTACAAATCCATCAGGAAGGAAATTGCGAAGGTCATCATCGGCCAGGATGCCACCATCGAAAAACTTCTTGTGTCGTTGTTATCGCGCGGACACTGCTTGCTGGTCGGTGTTCCCGGTCTCGCAAAGACCCTGCTGATCAAAACACTTGCCGATGTCCTGGAACTGAAATTCAGCCGTATCCAGTTTACGCCGGACTTAATGCCGAGCGATATCAGCGGAACCGAAATCATCGAGGAGAATGTCTCGACCGGGCAAAAAGCGTTTAAGTTCGTCAAAGGGCCAGTCTTCGGCAACATTATTCTTGCCGATGAAATTAACCGTACACCTCCCAAAACCCAGGCGGCCCTGCTCGAGGCAATGCAGGAGCACAAGGTGACGGCGGCAGGACAATCCTACACGCTTACGGAACCGTTCTTCGTCCTGGCGACGCAGAACCCGATCGAGCAGGAAGGAACCTATCCTCTTCCGGAAGCGCAGCTCGACCGATTTATGTTCAATGTGTGGCTTGAGTACCCTTCGTTCAACGAAGAGGTGGACATCGTCAAAGCGACCACCAGTCCTTACGCTCCATTACTCCAGCGAGTGCTCGGCGCTGAAGAAATTATTGCCTTTCAGGAACTCATCCGCCGCGTACCGGTTGCAGACGCAGTCGTGCAATACGCCGTAAAACTTGTCGCGCGCACCCGCCCGAAAGACGATCACGCGCCGAAATTTGTCAAAGACTGGCTGACCTGGGGCGCGGGACCGCGGGCTTCGCAGTACTTGATCCTTGGCGCGAAAAGCCGGGCCATTCTTGCCGGCCGGTTTAATCCGGACATCGACGACGTCCGTGCTATGGCCGTTGCGGTCTTACGCCACCGCATTATTCCGAATTTTAATGCGGAAGCGGACGGCGTAACGACAGTGGCGATTGTGGAGAAGCTGCTCGCAAACGAGTAACGGGATTTTGTTGTTACTATTACAGTGCTTCTTATTGTGGATTATTGACTAACCCACCTCATTGCAACCGGAGCCTGCATGTTGTTGAGAATACCAAGAGTCTTTGCTCTCGTCGCCATCGCGGCATCCCTCCTTTGGTGCGGAGAGAGTCCTCAAAAATATTGGATCTACTTTCGCGACAGGGACCCCGGAACCGTCCAGAGATTATCGAAGGGGCAGTCTCAAGAACAACTCGCCGCGGAGATAGGAATTTCTGCGCGTGCCCTGGCGCGGAGAGCAAAAGTCCTTCCGCCCGGTCAACTAATTTCGGCGGAGGATCTTCCCGTTTCACAATCGAATATCGACCAGGTTACCAGCCTCGGTATTCCGATTATTAATACCTCGCGTTGGTTTAACGCCGTTACAGCAGTTCTCACCTCCGGTCAATATGCAGCGGTGTCATCTTTGCGGTGTGTGTCGTCGGTTTCGCCTGTTCGGTCGTTCACGCGAAGAGACTTGCCGCGGGTCCAAATTCCTTCGCTCGCCAAAATCTCTTCTCCCTCAGTGACACAGCTCCATGATTACGGACCGTCCTTCGGGCAGCTTGATCAGATTAAAGTCGTGGATATTCATAATCTGCGCATCACCGGCCGCGGTGTCTTGGTGGGAATGCTGGACGACGGCTTTCGCTGGAGAGTCATCGAATCCACAAAACATATGAACGTGATCGCTGAGTACGATTTCATCCAACATGATTCGGTCACATCCAACGAACCCAACAAAACGCCCGTCGATATACCGATTCAGGATGAACATGGCACCATCACACTCTCCACCGTGGGAGGGCATGTTGAAGGAGAGCTCGTCAGTCCGGCGTTTGAAGCAAGTTTCATCCTGGCGAAGACAGAATACTACCCGACGGAAACAAATATCGAAGAAGACAATTGGGCCGCGGGAATTGAATGGGAAGAGCAGCACGGTGTCGATGTCGTCAGCAGTTCGTTGGGATACAGCACCTTCGATGCAACGGACGACAGCGGACGCGTTCAATACAGCTACACGTACGCTGATATGAATGGCAGGACAACGGTCACGTCACAGGCTGCCGTCCTTGCCGCGCGCCGCGGTGTCGTGGTTTGCAGCGCGATGGGAAATGAAGGAGATCCGAGAACTTCTAATTGGCATTATCTTACCACTCCGGCAGATGCGGACAGCATCATTTCCGTCGGCGCGGCAAATTCGCTCGGCGTTATTGCAGTTTTCAGTTCTGTCGGGCCGAGCTCGGATGGAAGAATGAAACCCGACGTTGTGGCTCGGGGGGTGGGAACGTATGCTTCCGACACCGATCCATCATTACTCCAGGGCGGGCCGGGAAACCTTTACGGGTCCTTCCAGGGAACGTCATTGTCGACGCCGCTCGTTGCGGGTTCGGCGGCGCTTATTTTGTCGGCGCATCCCGAGCTTACTCCGATTCAGGTGCGTGATGCGCTGAGAAATACTGCCGGCAATGCCGCGTCGCCGAACGACACGCTCGGCTGGGGGATGATCAACGCCTACAAAGCAATGTTGTATTGTGGAATGGTCTTGAGCACCGACCCCGAAATAACGGTGACTTCCGATGGAAACACCGTCGTTGGCGTTTTTGCGGTGTCGAACTCGCCGGTGAAAAAGAATGCGGTGAATCTAATCTACTCAACAAACGGCGGCGCTTCGTTTAGCACTATTCCGATGACGTTGACGGACATCTCTGATTCATCGAAAAATTCCGGGAAATATGCAGCCGTGATCCCCGAACAAGCCCCCGGCACCGATATCAAGTTCTACGTCTCTGCGACCGATTCAACGAACATCCCGCGCGAAACTCCGTACGGCGCGCCGTCGAATCTCTTCGACGTCAATAAAGAACTATCTGCCGTTCGTCCCGCAGCTGAACCGTCTGGATTTGCGCTCTACCAGAATTTCCCGAATCCGTTCAATCCGACCACGTCGATCAAATATTCGCTTGCGAAATCCAATTTCACCACGTTAAAAGTCTACGACGTCCTCGGCCGCGAAGTCGCCACGCTGGTGAACGCTTATCAGATCGCGGGAACGCAAGCGAGCATACAATTCAACGGCTCCGGACTCGCAAGCGGCGTCTATTTTTATCGCTTGAAATCGGGCGAATTTAATGCCGTGAAAAAATTCGTGATCCTGAAATAGCATTGTCCCTCTCTTTTCAAATACCGTGGCTTGTCTTCGTTCTTGCCGCGGTCCTCGGTTTCGCCCTTTCGTTTATTCTCTATCGCTATACCGTTCCGCCCGTTGCGCCTGTGAAGCGTTACCTCCTGGCGGTCCTACGCGGGACTGCGCTGACGTTCATTATCTTTGCCGTCTGTGAACCGTTGCTCAGGCTGACGCACGCGTCAACGGCGAAGCCTGTCATCGCCGTGCTCGTCGATAATTCCCTCAGCATGTCCCTCACAGACGACACCGGCAACAGGGAAGAGATCCTGCGTTCGATCCTCGGCAGCCCGGCACTTCGCGGGGAATCGCCGAATGCAGAGTTTGAGCTATTTACGTTTTCCTCCTCGCTGCATAAGATTGGCAAAGACTCCCTTCGTCTCACCGGCACAACGACGGACATCGCGTCTGCCTTCCATTCCCTGAAAAGCAGCTCGCTCCCCGGATTGCAGGCCGTTCTTCTTTTGAGTGACGGGAATTATAATTCGGGAGAGAATCCTCTTTATGAAGCCGAGAAGTTCGGCGCTCCGATATTCACTGTGGGCATTGGAGATTCGCTGGATCAAAAAGACATTGTCATCCAGCGGCTCTCGACAAATTCAATCGCGTATGTCCAGTCGAAAGTTCCGCTCGATGCAACAGTGCGGGTCTCGGGTTTTGAGAACCAGAAACTCGCCGTCCGGCTTTTGGAGGATGGAAAACAGATCGATCAACAGTTCATCGACCTCCCCCCTGCGATTTCGGGGCGTGTGAGCGAGTATCCGATCCATTTTTCTTTTTCGCCGACCGAGAGCGGAGTCCGAAAATATACGATCAGCATTCCGCCGCAATCGGGAGAAGTGACGGCCAAGAACAATGCGAAGTCAGTCCTGGTCAAGGTTCTGAAGAACAAGATGAAGGTCGTCGTCGTTGCCGGCGGCCCGAGCGCCGACGTGGCCGCCGTGATGCAAGCGCTCCGCTCCGATCCCAACATCGAACCCTTCCTCGCTGTTCAGCAGCCGAACGGACTCTTTGCAAACAGGCCCCTCTCGGAGACCGCTCCCATTTCGTCTGCCGATTGCCTTATCCTTATCGCCCTGCCGACCGGGACAACAAGCGGGTCCACTCTCCAAACGATATCAAATGCTGTGTCGGCGAGACAGCTGCCGGTGATGTTCACCGCCGGACGCACTCTGGATTTTCGGAAGCTCGCGCAGCTGACTTCCATTCTCCCGTTCCAGACCGTATCAGACAAGATCGACGAGCAGCTTGCCTTCCCGAACGTCTCTCCCGAGCAGGCGAACCATATTCTTGTCCGCGTGAGCGATAACGCTCTCTTCGATTGGAGCAAACTTCCGCCGATCTATACCTCCCTGGGGTCGTTTGCGGCAAAGCCGGAAGCAGTCGTACTGGCAACGACACGAATCCAGGGATTCCCCATCAACAATCCCCTGCTGGTCGCGAGATCGGCTGCGGGAGAAAAATCGTTCGGCGTTCTCGGGTACGGGATCTCGCGCTGGAGGCTGCTTGCTGGAGCAAGCCATGAAACGGAGACTTTTTTCGACCCGTGGCTCTCCAACATCGTGAGGTGGCTCACCACGCGGGACGAGAGCCAGCACGTTCGCGTCGCTCCGGCAGAAGAGATCTTTGCACAAGGCGAACCAATCGAGTTCTTTGGACAGGTGTACGACGCCAGCTATCGTCCTGTGGACGATGCGGAGCTGCGCGTTGAAATTTCAGCTTCGTCGTCGAAGCAGCGTTTCGAAGCAATCCTCCACCCGCTTGAGAATGGCCGCTACGAGGGCCAGGTCGAGGCGCTGCCGGAAGGAGAGTATTCGTTTGCCGCGGCGGCAACATCGGGCGAAACGCAGCTCGGAAAATCGGAAGGGCGCTTCTCCGTAGGTGAGCAATCAATCGAGTATCTCGATACGAAGATGAATAAACCGCTCCTTGAGCAGATTGCGGCTTCCTCGGGAGGAGACTTTGCCAGCAGCGGAAAATTTGACGAGCTCATGAGGAAGATCGGGGATAAGCCCTTTATGAAGCCGGCGAAAATCACAACGACGAGCGAGTTTGAACTGTGGAACCTTCCCTCGCTTCTCTCGGTTATTGTGGCGTTGCTTGGAACAGAATGGTTCATACGGAAACGGAGCGGGATGCTGTAGTCCTTATCCGAGAGGCGGGGGTTCATCGCGATCCAGTAGCCCATAAAACGTGACGGTCCTAGATCCGGCTCATTCTTCATCTTGAGATAATTCCAATGTCAAAAACTTTCTTTCTTTTAGGCGCATTCTTTTCCTTCCTTGGCGTTGCTCTCGGGGCCTTCGGCGCCCATGCGCTGAAGCAAAGACTCACCCCCGAAGCGCTTCAGACGTTTGAAGTCGGTGTGCGCTATCAAATGTATCATGCTTTTGCGCTCTTCGCAGTGGCATGGGTAATTCAATCATGGAACATCGGCTCAGCGGCAGCTTCGGGCTGGTGGTTCACAGCCGGCATCATACTGTTTTCCGGCAGCCTTTACACGCTTGCCCTAACCGGAGTGAGCCTCTTTGGGATAGTAACTCCGTTCGGCGGGATTTGCTTTCTCATCGGGTGGGCGTATTTAGGATGGCAGGTCTGGAAGGCGGTCGTCTAGCAACAATCTGATGTTTCCATATCCAGCAATACATTTTTCCCAAATTCTATCGAAAGGAGATTTACAATGAACACCTTTGCAAAACTTTTCATCGGCGCGGCAGCCGCCGTAGTTGCTTTCGCGGTCGGCACAAGCAAGTCAGACGCGCAGGTGAAGATGTACCAGGTCAGTCCAGCAGCTTCGGTGACACAAACGGTCGGACTCACCGAAATATCAGTGACCTATCATCGCCCCGGTGTAAAAGGAAGAGTGATCTGGGGAAAGCTCGTACCGTACGACAAGGCTTGGAGAGCCGGAGCGAACGAGGCGACCACGGTGAGCTTCAGCGACGACGTGACGATCGCCGGCAAAGCGGTCAAGGCGGGAATGTACGCGTTATTCGTTATACCGCGTCTGGGAGATTGGACGGTAATACTGAACTCCGATGCAAAACAATGGGGTGCGTTTCGCTACGATTCTACGAAGGATGTGGTGAAATTTTCTGTAAAATCGGAAGCGGCGCCGAACGAAGAGCGGCTGTCGTATTCGTTCACAGATCTTACTGGCACTTCGGTGAAACTGGTGTTGCGATGGGAGAAAATCTCGCTTCCGATATCGATTGATGTTAATACCGATGCAAACTTTGCGAACGCAATCAAAGCGGCCGTTGCTCAGCCATGGCAGCAATACAACAACTACGCACAATACTGTCTCGATTCAAAAACAAGCTGGGACAAAGGAATGGAAGCGGTCGAGAAATCCATAGCCATCAACGAGAACGCATCGAACCTTCGGCTGAAGGCAGAGCTCCTTGGTCAAGCCGGCAAGGCCAAAGAAGCGATCGAGGTTGCGGAGAAAGCAATCACGGTGGGTAAAGCTGCTAATCCCAGATTCAATTCGGGTGAAATTGATGAGTTAATAAGCGAGTGGAAGAAGAAGTAACCTCTAGACGTGCGGCTCGCCGCATCGGCGAGTCGCACGTCTTTTGTTATGCAGCACCCATCACCGCGTTGATGGTAACAACGTTGACAATGTCGTCGACGCTGCAACCGCGCGAGAGGTCGAATGCCGGACGCTTCAATCCCTGGACAATCGGGCCAATCGCCTCCGCCCCTCCGAGTCTCTGCGCAAGCTTGTAACCGATATTCCCCGCATTCAATTCGGGAAAAACAAGAACGTTTGCATCCCCTGCCACGATGCTGCCGGGCGCCTTCTGCTTCGCAACTGCTGCAACGATTGCCGCATCAAGTTGAAGTTCTCCGTCTAGTTTTAATGTTGGATTCTTTTTTCGCGCAATTTCCGTAGCCTGCTGAACCTTCTCTACAAGCGGATGTTTAGCGCTGCCTTTTGTCGAAAAAGACAACATTGCAACGCGGGGTTCTTCGCCTGTAAGTTTTCTGTGATTTTCCGCTGTGGTGATCGCAATATCGGCCAGCTGTTCCGCCGTCGGATCGGGAACAACCGCGCAGTCTGCGAACGAGTAGATATGGAGCGGGAAGACCATTGCGAAAAAGCTCGAGACGACACTGATCCCTTCTTGCACGCCGATAATCTGCAGGCCGGCCTTTAAAACATCTCCGGTCGTGGAAAGAGATCCAGCCACGCTTCCATCGGCCATCCCTTCCCGCACCATCATCGCTCCAAAAAAGAGAGGCTTTTTCATCACCTCCTGCGCTTCGGTAAATTGCATCCCCTTTGATTTTCTCAGATTAAAATAGATGTGGGTAAAATCCGACAGCTGCTCGGATTTTAGAGGATCCGCAATCCGCACGCCTTGTAGTTGAATTCCTTCCGCATCTGCCTTGGCCCGTATCTGGGTTTCATCGCCGACTAGAATGGGCGTTGCCAGCTCTTTCTCCACGATTACTTTTGCGGCCTTAATTGCACGTGGATCAAGAGCGTCGGGGAGCACGACGGTTTTATGAAGCTGCTTCGATTTTTTATGGATTTCTGAAATAAAGTCCTTGGGATTCATCGTTTGATTGCTCGATTTCTATGTAATTTGGTTGTTCTGATAGTTAATTTTGTCGCTGCCGGTTTGAGAATATACTTCAACTTAAGGTGAGATTCAATGAGCCAATGCGGGGATGTGACGAAATGTCAATCAAAAGGGCCTGGATTTCCTCAAAAACCACTGATTCTTATTAATTTTCATTAATGAAATTCCAATCCGTTGACTATCTGTCAGGTAATGGATATATTTCGCTCCTGAAAAAGCCCATGGTGAATAAGAAGCAGGTCTACATAGAGACGTATGGCTGCCAGATGAACGTAGCCGATTCCGAAGTCGTGCTGAGCATTATGAGCGACGGCGGATTTGCAGTTACTCAGGATGCGGCGGCGGCCGACGTCATCCTTGTCAACACATGCAGCGTCCGCGATAACGCAGAACAGCGCGTTCACCAGCGGATCAGCACTCTTAAGAACTACAAACGCCAGAAACCGGGCGTCGTCATTGGAGTCCTGGGCTGCATGGCAGAGCGCCTCCGTACCGAGCTCATCGACCGGGGAAATGTCGTTGACATTGTCGTGGGACCGGATGAATACCGAAAACTGCCCGATCTCGTGGAAGACGCTTTCAGCGGCGAGAGAGGCATCGCGGTAAAGCTTTCGCGCGTGGAGAACTACGAAGACATTCTGCCCTTGCGGACCGACGGAATTACAGCGTGGCTCTCCGTAATGCGCGGATGCGACAAATTCTGCTCCTTCTGCGTTGTCCCGTTCACCCGCGGACGCGAACGCAGTCGGAGCCTGTCGAGCGTCGTTGAAGAAGTCGCGCGGCTCAGCAACCGCGGATTCAAGGAAATTACGCTGCTCGGCCAGAATGTTAATTCGTACCATGACGGCGAATTCGATTTTGCGGATTTGATGGAGCGTGCCAGCCGTGTGGATCGTTCGATTCGATTTCGGTTCATGACGCCTCATCCCCAGGATATGTCCGATAAACTCATACGCGTCATCGCTGAGAACGAGAATATCTGCAAATCGGTGCATCTTCCGGTTCAGTCCGGTTCCGACAGAATTCTTGCTCTGATGAACCGGTCATACACTATCGAACATTATATCCGCCTGGTGGAGAAAATTCGGGAGGCAATTCCCGGCGTAAGCCTTTCCACCGACATTATTGCCGGCTTCCCGACGGAAACGGCGGACGACCAGAGGCAAACGCTCGCCCTCATACAAATGATCGGGTTCGACGGCGCCTACACGTTTAAATACTCGCCGAGAGAACATACGAAGGCCTGGGAGATGGCAGACGACGTTCCGGACGAGATCAAATCCGAGAGATTGAACGAGATTATCGAACTGCAAAAGAAAATTTCGTTTGAAAGGAACCAGACCCTCATCGGCACAACTGCCGACATTCTCGTAGAGCGTGAGAGCGCGAAGTCGAGCGCAGAGTGGATGGGCCGAACGGACACGAATAAAGTAGCAGTGTTTGCGAAAGACTCATTCCGTCTCGGTGAGATCGTTCCCATCGTCATCGAGCGGTGTAATTCCGCGACGTTGTTCGGGAAACCCGCGATTGAACCGGCGGGATCAAACAGGTTCCGTCTTGCGGTGAACAGTTAAGAGCACGAGTGAATATGCATTCATCTCTCAAGAAAACATTCTCGTTATCGTTCGCGCTTCTCCTCGCCATGATGAGCGTCGGGTCGTTGTTCGCTCAAATGCCCGAACCGGAAGTGCGCAAACGTCTTGACTTTATTTACAACGGGCAGGCTGAGCGGGTACGGATAGAATTGCCGAGCATGCAGAAACAATACCCGGGCGATCCCGGCGTGGCATACCTCGATGCCATCCTGACGACCGACGGCGTTACTGCCGTGAAGAAATTTCAGGCGATCGTCGATGATTCTCCCCAGAACGAATGGGCTGACGATGCGCTGTACAAAGTGTATCAATACTATTATTCCGTCGGACTCTATAAGACCGCCGACCAGAAATTCCAGCAATTGAAAGATCAGTATCCCAATTCTCTGTACGTCGTTGGATTGGCCCAGGAGCAGAAGCCGAGTCCTGCGCAGCAGGAGCCCGTGAGTGAAACGAAAAAATCCGATACCGCAGAGGCAAAGCCGGCACAGCAGCAGGCCGTCGTTGAATCGCCGGCACCGGCAGCGCCCGACACTGCGGCAGTTGCATTACGGGCGGCACCCGCCGGGAAATTCGCCGTGCAAGCCGGAGCCTTCTCTACAGAGAAGAACGCCCAGAAACAGGTCGATTTCTTTGCCTCGATCGGCAGGCGGGCGGTCATCGGGACAAAGATCAGCAACGGGAGAACGCTGTACGTAGTATCGATTGAAGGCTTTACAAATGAACAGGATGCACGCAATGTCATTGCAGAATTAAAATCGAAGTACAACATTGAAACAATTATCGTGGCCAGATAACGTGAGAGACGGAGACGAAAGCGTGGAGAGGACGGCTTTCCAACGAGAGCATAACATCGTCGGCCAGTCGCTGGAGATGCAGGAAATCGTTCAGGTGATCCAGCAGGTCGCCCCAACCGACATCACTGTTCTCATCACCGGCGAGAGCGGGGTAGGAAAAGAGATCGTCGCTCAGGCGATCCATACGGCGAGCAGGCGTTCACAGAAACCGATGGTCACGGTGAATTGCGGCGCCATTCCCGAGGGCATTATCGAGAGCGAGCTGTTCGGCCACGAGAAGGGTTCATTCACCGGCGCGAGTGATTCCCGAAAAGGATACTTCGAGCTGGTAGACGGGGGAACAATTTTCCTCGACGAGATCGGCGAACTTCCGCTTGCGACGCAGGTAAAGTTTCTTCGGATCCTCGAAAACGGCGAGTTCATGCGGGTTGGTTCTTCGACTGCTAAAAAAGTCGACGTGCGCGTTATCGCCGCGACCAACAAAGACCTCGAACGCGAAGTGTACACCAAACATTTCCGGCCCGACCTTTTTTACCGATTACGTTCGGTCAATATCCGCATCCCTCCTCTCCGGGATCGACGCGACGATATCCCCGTGTTCTTCAGCAAGTTTGCCAAAGAAGTCTCAGAAAAAAATAACATCACCTTCCTAGGCATTACCGACGAAGCCATGGAGCTGCTGACGCAGTATTTCTGGCCCGGCAACGTCCGCGAGCTCCGCAACGTCGTTGAAAGCATGCTCGTCATTGAGAACGGAAGACAGCTCACCGCCGACGACGTGCGGAAGTATTTGAAGGGATCGCAGACGAACGGAGAAGAGCGCAATCTGCCCGTGTACATCCCCAAACAGGCAGAGTTTGCCGAGCGTGAACTCATTTACCGTGCGCTCGTCGATCTGAAAACAGACATCATCGACGTCAAGAATATGCTCGTGGACGCCGCCGGCGGTTCAACGGCCCTCGTACGGCGCGATGCGGGAAACGGAACCGAGATCCGCGACGGAGCCATCGTTCACCAGCGAGGCACGGAAGAAGAGAATATATCGCTTGAGGAAATGGAGCGGAGAATGATCGTCGGCTCCCTGCAGAAGTACGAGGGAAACCGTCGGCTCGCGGCTCAGGCGTTGAAGATCAGCGAGCGCACGTTGTACCGAAAAATCAAAGAGTATGGGTTGCAGTAAAGATGTCGCACAGCGGAAAATTTCGTCGTCATGTTCAGCCGGCAGCCATCATTCTCGGTTTCGCCGTTCTGGTCGCTGTGTCTGGCTGCGCGTATTCGTTTTCGGGATCGTCGGTCCCGAAACATCTGAAGACGATCGCGATCCCGCTCTTCGAAGACCAGAGCGGATTTGGTGAACCGAGTCTGAGGGAGAGCCTGACCCAGGGCCTCGTCAACCTGTTCACCAACGACAACAGCCTTGAAGTAGCGGAACGCAATACGGCGGATTCAATCCTGGAAGGATCGATTGTCACCGTCGAAGATGCACCGTCGGTGATTGCACCGGGAGAACAGGTCAGCACACGGCGCATCACGATCCGCGTGCACGTTGTCTACCAGGATTTGAAGCTGCGGAAAAGAGTGTGGGAAAAAGATTTTTCAAACTGGGGAGAGTACAGTCTCGGTTCGGAAACGCGGACCGTCGCGCTGAACCAGGCGGTTTCAAAAGTAACAGAAGACATCCTGATCGAAACGGTTTCGGGATGGTAAGGACACATCGAATAATCCAATTCTACGAGGTTGACAGACAACAACAATGAATGATACTATTTTAATCACGTATTTTATTTCTCTTCTCATTCTCTTCGCATTCGGCTCTCACGGCTTTGTCATGGTGTTTCACTACTTCAAGCACAAGGATACGGAGGAAGGGGACAATCTTCCGCTGCCGGAGTTCCCGCCTGTCACCGTTCAGCTTCCGATCTACAACGAGCTGTATGTCGTCCGGCGTCTGATCGAAGCGTCATGCGCGATGACGTATCCCGCGGACAAGCTGGAAATACAGGTATTGGACGATTCCACCGACGAAACGGTGGCGCTCGTCGAGTCCATCGTGCTGGAAATGAAAGAGCGCGGCCACAACATCCAGCATATCTGCCGCGGCTCACGCGTAGGATTTAAAGCCGGCGCGCTGAAGGAAGGACTCGAGCGGGCCAGCGGAGATTTTATCGCGATCTTTGATGCGGATTTTGTCCCGCGCGAGGAATTCCTGCTCAAGACGCTCCCTCATTTTTATGCCGACAAGAAAGTCGGCATGGTGCAGACGCGCTGGGAACATCTCAACGCCGAGTACTCGCTCCTCACGCGTACGCAGGCGATGGCGCTCGACGGTCATTTCGTCATCGAACAGTCGATCCGGAACAAGGCGGGTTTTTTCATCAACTTCAACGGTACCGGGGGCGTCTGGAGAAAATCGTGCATCGAAGATGCCGGCAACTGGCATTCCGATACCTTGACCGAAGATCTCGACCTGAGCTACCGCGCGCAATTGCGCGGCTGGAAATTCAAGTTCCTGAAGAATGTTACCTCGCCGGCAGAATTGCCGTCCGAGATCAATGCGCTCAAATCCCAGCAGTTCCGCTGGACAAAGGGTGCAATCGAGACGGCCCGGAAAATGCTCCCCGCCGTTTGGAAATCCGACCTGCCGTTTAAACTCAAATGGCATTCCACGCTCCACCTCACGAATAATATTGTGTTTCCGTTCATTCTCATCGCCGGCATCCTCAACATTCCGCTGATGTTTATCAAACACGCCGGAGGATATGAAGCGTACTTCGATTTGATGTCCATCTTTGTTTTTGCGTTCATCGGATCGTTTCTGTTCTACATGTTCTCGCAGAAAGACGTCTACTCAGATTGGCGGCGGCGTATCTTTCTCTTCCCCCTGTTCATGGCGGGAAGCATGGGATTCGCGGTCAACAACAGCAAAGCGGTGATCGAGGGATTGTTCAAAAGGAAGAGCGATTTTGTGCGGACCCCGAAGTACAGCATTAAGCTGAAACAGGATTCCTGGATGGATAAAAAGTATGTGCCGGTGAAGTTTGACTGGACGGTGCTGATCGAGATAGCGCTCGCGCTCTACTGTCTCTTCGGCGTCATCTGTTCGCTCTACTACCTGGAGATTGCGGCAATCCCGTTTCAACTCCTCTTCTTGATGGGATTTGGATTCGTCTCCTATCTCTCTATTCAACAGGCCTGGCAAGCGCGGAAGCAGAAGGCGCATCAGGAGATCGGCGCAGCGGCCGCAGCCGCGCATGCTTGATTTTGACGGCTTCTTCAGCTATTATAGAGCCGACGATGTTCTGTCGGCTCTTTTTATTTCAACGCACCCATGGATCTATCAGAATTCGACATAGATTTTCTTTCCCAGAAGCTCTCTGACAATCCGCAGTCCCCGCTCTTCGCACGCCTTGCAGATATTTATCTATCAAAGAATCAGTCTTCCGAGGCGTTGAAGTTGTGTGAGGCGGGCGTGCAGTCGTATTCTTCGTACGCGACAGGCTTTGTCGTCCTGGGAAAATGCTACCTTGCGCTCAACGAAAATTCTAAAGCACGGCTTGCATTCTCGCAGGCGCTCCATCTTGCTCCGTTCAATCAGGTGGCCCGGAAACTCCTGGAAGAAATTCCCTTTGCCGCAGAAGAGCCGGCAGGCGGCGTGACCGAAGAGACTGCCGTCGAGAACTCTCCTCTTCCCGAAACTCCTCCGGCAGCAGAAGATGTGCCCCAGCAATATTCGATGCCCGAGCAAATTGCCGAACCGCCGGCCATCGAGCCTGAGGCCGCCGAAACGCTTCCTGCCGCGGATGAGATTCCGCAGGCACATGTTTACGAAAACACACCTGCAGAAATTGAAACGCCCCCGGCAGAATCCGCCGAACTTCCTGGCGTCGACGACTACATCCAGCAACATTTCGACAAGCTGGCCGGAGTCAACCTTGTCTCATTCGACGAATATCTTAACGGCGCTGTAGCTGCCCCCGCTCCGCCTCCCGCCGAAATCGATTCCATTGCCGCAAAACTGGAAATCGCTCCGCGCATCGTGCCGCCGGAACCGGAGCCACCAAAAAGCGCGCCGGCAGAACCATCTCCCCTCGATTCAACGGTGATCACCCCCACGCTGGCTGAAATCTACGCATCTCAGGGCGAATACGGCGCGGCAATCCAGGCGTACGAGATTCTGCTTCTCTCGAAGCCGGGTGAGCGCGAAAGGTTTGAAAAGCGAATAAAGGAATTACAGGCGAAGCTTTTCGATGGGGGGTAACACAAGCGAGGTCGGGCGACCCCGCTTGAAGGAAATCACTTTATTTTGTTGACAAGCCTGGTGAGCTTAGACTTCTGGTTCGACGCTTTGTTCGGATGAATCACTCTCTTCTGAGCCAGTTTGTCGAGCAGTGAAACTGCTTCTTTCAACGCCGCATCCGCTTTTGCCTTCTCTTTTTCCTGCCGGACCTTCTTAATGACCGTTTTTAAAGCGGATTCCTGACCGGTATTTCGGGCTTTTCTTCTCGCAGATGAACGAATTCGCTTAATTGCTGATTTATGCTGTGCCATTCTGCTCCTTTGTTTCCTGACTGTTGTATGTTGTTGTATTCAATATACCTAAAAACGCTCTTACCCGCAAGATCGCAAAAGTGGCCGGTTGATCCGGGAACCCTTCCGAAGGGTACTTCTTTAAAAGGAGTCGACGCTCAGAACATTGACAACTGAATCAGTAAACCTTCGGTATGCTTGCAGGTCACAGTTTCTTTTCCCAGTAAATGTTCTTCTTCATTTCCTCTACCCATTTCTGGAAATTATCGTTCACTTTAAACTGCAGCGCAAACTGTTCCAGCCGGCGATAGTCGTCGTTCAGGTTCATCGCATGTTCCTGTGAGATCGATCGGACCCAGACAATATGATATCCGTAGGAGGTGCCGATCGGGACTTTGACCGGCCCGCTGATTTCTCCCGGCTTCATCGGTTTCAGAACATCCAGAAACGATGCTTCAATCTGATCGACGCCGATCTTTCCGAGGTCTCCGCCGACATCTTTCGTCTCCTGGTCCTC
>CAYLMV010000009.1:0-49500 GCA_964384415.1 uncultured Chitinophagaceae bacterium
GGCATCACTCACTGCTATCGGCACAATATCATTCTGTTGGAAGAAAAATGCAACCGCATCGTGAACCTCATTTCATCCAGTGTTTCGGAGTCCGGCCGCGATTCCATTAATGCTCAGGAAAATCGTCTGCTCAAGATCGGCCCGCTGCGACTCCGAGAGCGGCCTCTTGTGGAGCCGGCGCAGAAGCTCTACCTGGATGTAGCTCAACGGATCCACATAAGGATTCCGGAGCTGTATCGATCGTTTCAGCATGCCGTTGTTATCAAGGATCTCTTCCTGATCGGTTATAAGCAGGATCATCGAGCGCGTCAGGTCATACTGCGATTTGAGCTCGCGATAGATTTTTTTTCCCAATGTCTTCGGTTCGACAAGAGCTGCATACTCCTTCGAAATTTCGAAGTCCGCTTTCGCGAGAATCATCTGCATATTGTCGATGAGCGAACGAAACGTTTGCCACCGCCGGTACATCTGCCGCAGGAGCTTCAGTCGTTTCGGATCCGGTCCGGAGGGCTTGATGTAGAGAAATTTCTTGAGACCTTCTCCGGCGCCGAGCCATCCGGGCAGCACGTGCCGGCTCTGCATCCACCCGAACGCCCACGGGATGGCCCTCAGATCCTCGATCCGTTCGCTCTCTACCCTTTTTGCAGGCCGAGACCCGATCTGCATTTTCATGATCTCTTCGATCGGAGTTGCCTGAGCAAAGTACTTGATGAATTCCGGCTGTTCGTAGACCGTCGACCGGTACGCTTCATAGCTGTGGTGTGCGATCTCGTCCATCGCCGCATACCACCGTGTCCGGTTCTTGTTAAGCAGCGGATTGTATCGGGCGTTTGGTGTATTTCCCATCAGCATTGCGGACGTTGTCAACTCGAGCGACCGCTGGGCAATGGCGGGATGGGCATACTTCAGCGAGACGACTTCTCCCTGTTCCGTGATCTTAATTTTCGCGTTGAGCGAGTGTGCCGGCTGCGAGAGGATTGCTTCGTACTCGGGACCTCCGCCCCGGCCGACCGTCCCTCCGCGCCCATGAAAGAACATCCAATCCACATCCGCGATCTGCGACGTTCGAGTCAGCAAGCGCTGCGCTTTGTAGAGCGCCCAATGCGAACCGACGATCCCCCCCTCTTTCGCGCTGTCCGAATAGCCGATCATGATCTCCTGCCGCCGCCGGCGGGCATCGAGATGACGGCGATACGCTTCGTTATGGTAGAGCCGCTCCATCACCGCAGGTGCGTTGACAAGATCCTTCGTGGTCTCGAAGAGCGGAACAATATCCACTGCGCTTTGCGATTGGAGTTGACCCGACGAAAACAGGCCGGTGCATTTCATCAGATAGAGGACTTCGAGCAGATCCGCGGCCGACTCCGTCATGCTGATGATGTATGATCCGATAGCACGGTCGTCGATTTCCGTCTGAGCCCGTTTCATCTTCCTGAATGTCGCCAGGACCTCGCCGCTCGCCGCAGAGAGTTTTGATTCATCAAAGGTCGGAACGCCCTGTTTCAGAATTTCCTTTGTCAGCAATTCTTCGCGCGCTGCTTCTTCATTCGCGCTGTAGCCGATTCCGCGCTGCCTGAAAAGCTCGGAGATGGTCTCCGTGTGAACGGCCCGGTGCTGCCGGATGTCGAGCGTGGCAAGATGAAAGCCGAATGTCTCAACGTTGCGGATGAGATCTTTCAACAGACCGTTGGCCTGGAGCTTCCCTTTGTGCGCGCGCAGGCTCCGGTCGAGAATAGTGAGATCGTTCAGCATTTCAGAAGAAGAGTGATACATCAGCCCGGCATGGGAGGCATCATCGCCCGCGTAGTCGATCCTGTACTGCAATCTCCGGTAGATGTATGCAAGCTTCACCCGGTAGATTTCGTCGTCATTCCGAACTTGCGCCGGCCTTTCGAGCAGCTGCCGGTCCTGTTGTATCGACTGGAGCAATTCATCGCTCGCCCCGACCACTTTTGACGATTCGCTGTGTTCCACGAAAAGTTCGTCAACCGCCTGGAGATGCAATTCGAGGATCGTCCTCGATTGTCGCTGGAGAGATTTCCACGTTTCCTCTGCCGTGACAAGCGGGTTGCCGTCGCGATCGCCGCCGATCCAGGATCCAAACCTGATGAACGACGGAATCGGTGATTTCCATCCCGGATAAATGCTCGCGGCAGTTTGTTCAAGGTCGCGATAGAATTTCGGAATGGTCTTGTAGAGGATGCTCCGAAAATAATAGACACCGTTATAGACCTCGTCGAGCACCGAAATGTTGTACGAGCGCGTTTCCTCGGTCTGCCATAGGCTGGTGATATGGCGCTTGATATCGAGCTCGAGCGACGATCGTTCTGCCTCCATCACATTCCCGCGGTCAAATTCTTCCAGTAATTTCCAGATGCGCGAATGTTTCTCGAGAACGGTGCGACGCGTCGCTTCGGTGGGATGCGCAGTGAAAACTGGTATGATGGCAAGGCGGTTAAGAAGACCCGCGACTTCTTCTTCGGGGACGCCAAGGTCTTTGAGTTTTTGGAAGGTATGGCGCAGCGAGCCGGGATATCCGCCGGCGGGGTGTTTCAGCAAATAGTTTCGATGCCTTTGAATACGGTAGTGCTGCTCTGCCGTATTGGAGAGCTGGAAATACGCGGCAAATGCCCGGAGAATTTTCGCCATCTCGCGGGGCTCGAGCGATTCGACGATGTGCTTCAATGTGCGCTGATGCGAGGCATCAAACCGCCGCCGCAGACTTTTGGATGTCTGCCGGATGCGCTCCTCTAACTCGAAGAGGTCGCGCCCCTCCTGTTCCTCGATGACCTCGCCGAGGAGGTTGCCGAGCATGCGGATATTTGTCCGGAGCGGTTTGTCCTTCTCCGTTGTAGTGCGACGAGCCATATTCTGTTAAAAAGAAAACTCAGGCGTGACTCAACCTGAGCATGAATAGTTCCATTATCCTGTTGTGTGACGCCTGCCTGCTACAACAAGACTCCTCCACACTTCATCAGTTGTTGAAGAACTTCTTCGGATGAGTAATAACGCCGGTCAAGGCCGATGCCGCGACGGTGTACGGGGAGGCGAGGTAGACCTGCGATTTCTTCGAGCCCATTCTTCCGGGAAAATTTCTGTTCGTCGACGAGATGCAGACCTCCACTCCGTTCAGCCGGCCGAACGTGTCCGACGGACCGCCGAGGCAAGCAGCACACGAGGCATCGCCGATTCGGCATCCGGCCTCTTCGAGAATTTGCCAGACCGTCTTGTCTTTGACCTTTCTTTCCTTCATCTGCCGGGCGACTTCCGTCGTTGCCGGTACCACAAACGTATCGATCTTCACCTTCTCGCCGTACATGGTTTCCGCCGCAGCGATGAAATCGCTGATTTTTCCTCCGGTGCACGAGCCGATATACGCGCGGTCGAGTTTTGTTCCCGCCACTTCACTGACCTTCGCCTTGTTGTCCGGCGAGTGAGGCTTCGCAACCAGGGGCTCGATATCTTTAACGTTGAACCGATGTTCGCTGTGATATTTTGAATCCTTGTCGTTCTGGTAACATTCGAACGACACGGCGGACCGGGCCCGCACAAAGTCAGTTGTCGTTTTGTCGGGCGCGCAGATGCCGTTCTTTCCCCCCGCCTCGATCACCATGTTGCACAACGTCATGCGGGCTTCCATATCCATCCGATCTACCGTTTCGCCGGCGAAATCCATCGCCCGATAGGTCGCTCCATCCACCCCGATTTTTCCGATGACCGCAAGGATCAGGTCTTTCGCCATCAAGTACGGCGGGAGTTCTCCTTCGAAAATGAAACGCATCGTTTCGGGAACTTTTACCCAGAGTTTTCCTGTGCCCAGGATGAACGCCGCATCGGTATTGCCTATCCCGGTGGCGAATTCACCGAACGCGCCGGCGGTGCAGGTGTGGGAATCTGTCCCGAAAAGAACCTCCCCGGGCCGGGTGAAACCCTCCTCGGGCATCGCGATATGGCAAACGCCCTTGTAGTTCGGGGTGTTGACGTCAAAAAAGTGCGGAAGGTTTTGTTCCTTCGCGAAATCGCGGAGGATGTCCACGTTGCGATGAGCGTGGGTGTCCGAGGTAAAAATATAGTGGTCGGGGATGACGACAACCTTATCCTTGTCCCACACTTTCGCACCCGCTCCGAATTCTCTCTTGAAAATCCCGAATGTCCCCGGTCCGCAGACATCGTGCGTCATCAGAACATCAACATCCACCCAAACGTTGTCCCCGGGCCTTACTTCCTTTTTCCCTGAGCGTCGTGCTAAAATCTTTTCTGTGATCGTCATTCCCATAGCTTTTTCAGTGAACAGTGAGCAGTTACCAGTCAACAGAAGCTTGTTGATTTAAATCCTCAGTGTTCATTCTCCTCTCATTGTTTATTGATCATTGATTACTGATTACTGCTTACTGATCACTGTTCACTGTTACACCGCCGCTGATTCCGCCTTGATATCGGCGATCTGTTTCCGCCTGAACCGCGCCGTCGATGCATGGTTGATGGCGTTCAGGTAGGCTTTCACGCTCCCGGTGATGACGTCGGTGCTTGCTGAGCGTCCGTTGAAGACATAACCGTCGATCGCAATCTTGACGAAGACCTCGCCGATCGCGTCGTGCCCCCATGAAACGGATTTGATCGAGTAATCGAGAAGCTGTCCGCTGATCCCCGTGATCCGCTCGATCGCGCGGTAGGCAGCATCAACGGGACCGTCGCCGGTCGCCGAGTCCTGGAGGATCTCGTCGTTCCGTTTCAGTCCGACCATCGCCGTGGGGACAACATTTAACCCGCTCGTCACCTGGAGATTCTCAAGAGTGTAGAGCGATTTCATCGACGATATCTCATCCTGCAGTATCGCGATAAGATCGTCGTCGAAAATATCCTTTTTCTCATCGGCTATTTTCGTGAAGAGTTTGTACACAGAATCCAGTTCATCGTGCAAGAGTTCGTAGCCAAGCTCGCTGTAGCGCTGCTTCAGCGCATGCCGTCCGGAGTGCTTGCCAAGAACCAGCGTGCTGTGCTTGATCCCGACCGTTTGCGGAGTCATGATCTCGTAGGTGAGCGGGTTCTTCAGCACTCCGTCCTGGTGAATCCCGGCCTCGTGTGCAAAAGCATTTTCTCCGACGATGGCCTTGTTGCGCTGAACATGCATGCCCGTCAGTGTCGTCAGCAGCCGGCTCGACTTGTAGATTTCTTCCGCGTTGACGTTCGTCTCGAATCCGAGGGTCTCGTGCCGCGTCTTAATCGCCATCGCGATCTCTTCAAGAGAGGCATTGCCGGCGCGCTCTCCGATGCCGTTCACGGTACACTCTACCTGACGCGCGCCGTTCATAATCCCCGCGAGCGAGTTCGCTACGCCGAGGCCGAGGTCGTCGTGACAATGAACGCTGACGATCGCTTTGCCGATATTGGGGACCCTCTCGATCAACGTGCGGATGATTTTTCCGTACTCATCCGGTATCGAGTAGCCGACGGTGTCGGGAATGTTGACGACGGTGGCTCCTTCCGCGATGACGGCTTCCAGAATCTGGCAGAGATAATCGAGGTCGCTTCGCGAGCCATCCTCGGCCGAGAATTCCACGTCCTCGCAGAAAGATTTTGCATGGCGAACCGCCTTCACCGCATCGTCGAGAATTTGTTCGCGGGATTTGCGGAGTTTGTACTTGAGATGGATGTCGGAGGTAGCGAGAAAAGTATGAATGCGCGGTTTCGCCGCAAGTTTCAACGCTTCCCATGCGCGGTCGATGTCGGGAATGGTCGCTCTGCTGAGAGCCGCGATGGAACAGCCTCTCACGAGCTTCGCAATTTCTCTCACCGATTCGAAGTCTCCGTCCGACGCGATCGGGAACCCCGCTTCGATGACGTCCACTTGCAATCGTTCAAGCTGCCGGGCCATTCGGATCTTTTCTTCAAAGTTCATGCTGCAT
This sequence comes from uncultured Chitinophagaceae bacterium, assembly GCA_964384415.1. Classification (GTDB taxonomy): domain Bacteria; phylum Bacteroidota; class Ignavibacteria; order UBA10030; family UBA8401; genus JAGVPT01. The sequence goes on from CAYLMV010000009.1 coordinate 5,907, forward strand.
CCCGGAGATTGCTCTCCATCGCGCAGGGTAGTGTCGAAGATGTAGATTTTGTTGCTCATACGTACCTCTTTTTCAGTTAACAGTTAGCAGTAAACAGTAATCAATAGTTAACGGTACCTGGTTACTGTTAACTGATTACTGATCACTGTTTTCACAGGTGTTTTCCTTCCAACGGCAAGTATTTCTTGACGTCTTCCATTAATGTATCAAACTGTTTCGGCATCAGCGACTGGGCGCCGTCGGAATACGCTTCTTCCGGATTCGGATGCACTTCGATGATCAGACCATCGGCGCCTACGGCGACGGCTGCCTTTGATACCGGTCCTATGAGGCTTCGGACGCCGGTTCCGTGGCTGGGATCCACGATCACAGGGAGATGACTCATCTCTTTCAGCGCCGGGACCGCCGAGATGTCGCATGTGTTGCGCGTATAATCTTCAAACGTGCGTATCCCCCTCTCGCACAAAACGACATTGTAGTTGCCTTGAGACATGATGTATTCGGCAGACATCAACAGCTCCTTGAGTGTGCTCGACATGCCGCGTTTCAACAGCACCGGCTTTTGAACTCTGCCGACTTCTTTGAGAAGGGCATAGTTCTGCATGTTGCGCGCGCCGATCTGAAGCATGTCTGCGTACTTCGCGACCAGCGGAACGTCCGTCGGCGTGATCACTTCGGTCACAAACGGAAGTCCAACTTTCTCCCGCGCTTCGGCGAGGAGTTTCAACCCCTCCTCTTCAAGTCCCTGAAAACTGTACGGAGAGGTTCGCGGTTTGAACGCGCCCCCCCGGAGCACCTGCGCCCCAGCGGCTTTCACAATTTCTGCGCTCTTCAATATTTGATCGCGCGTCTCGACGGAGCACGGTCCGGCCATCACGACAAACTGCGAACCGCCGATCGAGTGCTTCCCGATCTTGACAACCGTTCTCTCCTTCCGCATTTCCTTGCTGGCGAGTTTGAACGGCTTGAGAATCGGCATCACGCTCTCGACGCCGTCGGCAACTTCGAGAGACTGGAGCTGCGTCTTCCCACGTTCGTCGCCGATGCAGCCGATCACGGTGCGCTCGGTTCCAACTATCGGGTGGGCCTGAAACCCGTACTCTTTTATCTTATTCACAACGTGTTCAAACTGCGCCTTCGTGGCGCCGGGCTTCATGACAATGATCATACTGCGACAACGTTCCCTTCTTTGATAGCGAACAACAGTTTCGTTTTGTGAATACTCACTTACTTCTCCCCCTTCAACAAATGAAAGCTGAGGCTGTCGACAAGCGCTTTCCAGCTCGCCTCGATGACATCCGGCGACACGCCCACGGTGTTCCAGGATTCGCTGCCGTTCTGCGTTTCAATGAGAACCCGCACTTTTGCAGCCGTGGCATTCTGGCTGTCGAGCACCCGCACTTTGTAATCAGTGAGCTTGATCTGAGAGAGTTGCGGATAGAATCGCTCGAGCGCCTTTCGGAGTGCACAGTCGAGAGCGTTCACCGGACCGGTGCCTTCTGCCGCCGCGAGTTCGGTCTTGTCGCCGACCCGCACTTTGATGATGGCCTCCGAATGAGGTGCTGCTTCGTACGATTCCTTGTGGATAATAACTTTGAATCCTTCCAACTCGAAAAACTCCTTGAACTGCTTCGTTTTCTTCTTCACGAGCAATTCAAACGAGCCTTCTGCATCTTCGTATTGATAGCCGTAGTGTTCAAGCTCTTTCAGCTCATCGACAATATGCTGCACTTCCGGAGATTTATCGTCGATGTCGATGCCGAGTTCTTTGGCTTTGTACAGCACATTGCTCCGGCCCGATAAGTCAGACACCAGCACCCGGCGCGCGTTTCCCACATCTTCCGGATGGATGTGTTCATATGTCGCCGGGGTCTTCATCACTGCGCTTACGTGGACTCCCCCCTTATGGGCAAAGGCGCTTTCACCGACGTACGCCAGACTTTTTCTATGTGTAAGGTTGGCAAGCTCGCTGACGTAGTGGGATAACGGTGTCAACGATTTCAGTCCCTCGCCGTCGACGCAGTGATAGCCTAATTTCATCTGGAGGTTCGGAATGATGGAGCAAAGGTTTGCATTTCCGCACCGCTCGCCGTAACCGTTCATCGTCCCCTGCACATGCACACAGCCATTCTGGATCGCGGCAATGGCGTTCGCAACCGCAACTTCAGAATCATTGTGGGTGTGAATACCGAGAGGCACCTTCACCAGGCTCTTGACGTCCCGCACGATCTCCGCAACTTCGTGCGTCAGTGTCCCGCCGTTCGTGTCGCAGAGAACAACAACGTCCGCACCGCCGCGCTGAGCGGCATCCAGGGTCTTCATCGCATACGCTTTGTCGGACTTGTATCCGTCGAAGAAATGCTCGGCATCGTAGACGACCTCTTTTCCGTGTTTCTTGAGATAGAGCACGGAGTCCCCTATGATCTCAAGATTTTCTTCCTCAGAAATATGGAGAGCCTCTTTCACGTGCAGGAGCCACGTCTTGCCAAAAATCGTCACCACCGGAGTCTGTGCGTCGAGCAGAGCTTTGATATTCGCATCTTCCCCGACCGGGTTCTTTGCCCGGCGTGTGCTCCCGAATGCGGCGAGCTTCGCGTGAGAAAAATGCACGCTCCTCGCCCGTTCAAAGAACTCCATATCTTTTGGGTTTGACCCTGGCCATCCTCCTTCGATGTAGTCGATCCCGAACGCATCGAGCCGCTTCGCAATCTTCACCTTATCGTCCGCGGAGAACGCGACCTCTTCGCCCTGGGTTCCGTCCCGGAGCGTAGTATCGTATGTAAAGATTTTAGTGGCCATAGTAGTAGAATTCAAAATTCAAAGTGCAAGGGGCAAAATTAAAGTGAAAAGTTAAAAGTTATTGCATTCCTCGAATTTTGAATTTTGCCATTTACCTTTGCACTTTGCATTTTTACCTTTTAACTTCTTTCCAGTTCTCCGGCCTCAGCCCTCTTACCGCCGCGCCCGTCTTCCACATCTCGGAATTTTTCCATATGTCCAGTTCTTTCGTCAGCTTCTCCCGGTAATCGGGGGCGCCGCACGTTTCGAGGACGCGCCGTGTTTCCACTCCCTGCTGCACATCGCGGTAGAGAAGTTCAAACAGCGGCTTTGTCACAGCTTCGAATTTCTTGGACCAGTCGAGCGCGCCGCGCTGGGCGGTTGTGCTGCAGGCTGCGAACATCCAATCCATGCCATTCGCTCCGACGAGAGGATACAGGCTTTGCGTTGCCTCTTCCACCGTTTCGTTAAACGCCTCGCTCGGTGAATGACCCATAGCGCGGAGGACGTCGTACTGGGCTTTCATGATTCCGGCAATTGCACCCATCAATACGCCGCGCTCTCCGGTGAGGTCGCTGATCACCTCTTTCTCAAACGTGGTGGGAAAAAGATAACCGGAACCGATCGCGATCCCGCATGCGATTGCCCTTTCACGGGCCCGTCCTGTCGCATCCTGGAATACGGCAAAGCTTGCGTTGATGCCGCTTCCCGCAAGGTAGTTGGATCGCACGGTTCTTCCTGATCCCTTCGGTGCTACCAGAACCACGTCGACGTCTGCCGGGGGAACGACGTTTGTCTGATCTTTAAAAACGATGGAGAAGCCGTGCGAGAAATAAAGCGCTTGTCCCTTCTTGAGGTGCTTCTTGACGAGGGGCCACTGTTCTTTCTGTCCGGCATCGGAGAGAAGATATTGGATGATCGTCGACTTATCGACAGCGTCCTCGATCTTTGAAAAAAGATTCTTGCCTTCCACCCAGCCGTCTTTGATCGCATCATCCCATCCCTTGCCCCCTTTGCGCTGACCGACGACGACATTGATGCCGGCATCGCGCATGTTCAGCGATTGCCCATAACCCTGCGGACCGTAACCGAGGATCGCGACGACTTCGTTCTTTAACACCTCTTTTGCTTTTGAGAGCGGAAATTCCTCGCGCGTCACAACCTCTTCTTTCACTCCGCCAAAATCTATTGTAGCCATGGTAACAATGCCTCTCGCTTAGTGTTTTTGATCGACTATTTCTTCGGACTCTTGTTCTTTCGATACGTCCAGCGCCTTGTTGACTTCCGAGATCTTCTGCATGTTCGAGAACGGCGTTACTTTCCAGAACATGTACGAATACTCCTGCCATCCGTTGAGAATCTCGCGGGCCCTCTGGCTGTCGGTCAGTTCAAGATGGCGGTAGATGATTGCCTGCAGAGATTTGATATCCTCCGTCTGCTCAAGCCGGCTGATTCCGACAAGCTGCTTGTTGTACCGCTCTTTGAAATTTCCGTCGGCGTCAAAAACGTAGGCAACCCCTCCTGTCATGCCCGCCCCGAAATTCTTTCCGGTGCTTCCAAGAACCACGACGGTTCCGTTTGTCATGTACTCGCATCCATGGTCTCCCACCCCCTCCACGACAGCCAGGCTTCCGCTGTTGCGGACGCAGAAGCGTTCGCCCGCCCGGCCGCTGGCGTAGAGAGTTCCCCCCGTCGCGCCGTACAAAACGGTGTTGCCGATAATCACATCCTGCGCTGCTGTCGCGCGGCCGAATTGAGGCATGATGATGATTTCGCCGCCGCTCATTCCTTTTCCAACATAATCGTTCGCCTCTCCGACGAGGATCATCCTGATCCCGTTCACGAGAAATGCGCCGAAGCTTTGTCCTGCGCTTCCGTTGAAGCGCAGTTCAATCGTTCCATCCGGAAGCCCCTTATCTCCGTAGAGATAGGCGATTTCACCGGCAAGTTTCGTCCCGACCGATCTGTTCGTGTTGTTGATCTTGTAATTCTTCACGACCGGATTTTTCTCACGGATCGATTCCTTCACGTCGAGAAGGATCGTATCGTCCAGAGGAGAATCCGATTTCTCTTTCCGCTGCTCGACCCGCTGGCGCCGCGTATTTCTCAGATCGCGCGGCGACAGGATTGCGGAGAGGTCGACCATATTCGCCTTTGCATGATTCTCGAATTTCACCTGGCTCAACAATTCCACCCTGCCGATGATATCATTCATCGAGGTGTAGCCGAGCTGGGCGAGAATCTCCCGGACCTCGTTCGCGACTGCCGTGAAATAATTGATGAGCATCTCCGGCTTCCCGTCGAACCGTGTTCGCAGCTGTTCATCCTGTGTCGCGATGCCGACGGGGCAGGTATTCAGATGACATTGGCGAACATAGCGGCATCCGATGGCAATCAACGCTGCCGTACCAAAATTGTACTCTTCAGCTCCCAGGATTGCGGCAATGACAATGTCGCGTCCGGTTTTCATTCCTCCATCGGTCCGCAGCGTCACGCGTTCCCTCAGGCCGTTGAGCACCAGCACTTGCTGTGCTTCCGCAACCCCAAGCTCCCAGCAGCTTCCTGCGTTTTTCAACGAGCTGAGCGGCGAGGCGCCTGTCCCCCCTTCATGTCCGCTGATGAGAATGACATCCGCATGTGCTTTGGCAACGCCGGCGGCGATGGTCCCGACTCCGGCCTCCGACACGAGCTTCACACAGATCTTTGCGCGCGGATTTACCTGCTTCAAATCATAGATCAACTGCGCCAGGTCTTCTATACTATAGATATCGTGATGCGGCGGCGGAGATATCAGCTGGATTCCCGGCGTAGCATGCCGCAGCCTGGCGATCATCGCAGAAACTTTATGTCCGGGGAGCTGCCCTCCTTCTCCCGGTTTTGCGCCTTGCGCCATCTTGATTTCGATTTCTTTCGCGCTTACAAGGTATTCGGCCGTCACACCAAAACGCGCCGAGGCAATTTGCTTGATCGCGCTGTTTGCCGAGTCGCCGTTCGGCCGCACGCGGAATCGCGCAGGATCTTCTCCTCCTTCGCCTGTATTGCTTTTCCCTCCGATGCGGTTCATGGCGATGGCAATCGTCTCATGTGCTTCGGGAGAGAGCGATCCAAGAGACATGGCAGCCGTTGTGAACCGTCTCAGGATTTCATCGGTCGGCTCGACGTCGCGAACCGCGATCTGCGGTCTGTTCGGCTTGAAAGCCATCAGATCCTTGAGAGCCACTGGTTCGTGTTCGTTCAATGCCTGAGACAGGTGGTTATAGTCTTCTTTGCTTCCAGATTTGCGAAGCATTTGCATCGCTCGGAGTGATTCCGGGGACCATGCGTGAATTTCACCGTTCTTTTTGAAACGAAATGTTCCCTGGTCCTTCAGCTTTGCTTCGGGCTGTCCGTACGCAGCCGCGTGCCTGGTGAGAGCTTCCCCGACAATTTCCTTCAGGCCGATTCCACCGATGCGAGACGGAGTGTTCGTAAAATACTCATCGATGACGTCGCGCCCGATGCCGATCGCTTCGAAGATCTGGGCCCCTCGGTAGCTGCCCAGCAAAGAGATTCCCATCTTGGACATGATTTTTAGGATACCGCTTTCAACGGCGATCTTGAAATTCTTGAAGGCTGCTTCGACCGTCAGCGAATCGTTGCCCCGCAACGCGACGAGACGCCGGATTGTCTCTAACGCGAGGTATGGATTAATAGCATTGACGCCGTAGCCAATCAGCGTCGCAAAATGATGGATGTCGCGCGGCTCGGCAGTTTCCGTCACCACGCTTAGTCTCAACCTCTTGTTCTTTCTGATCAGGTGGTTGTGCACTGCACCCGTGGCAAGAAGCATGGGGAGCGGCACGTTCTGCGCATCGACGCCCCGGTCGCTCAGGATCACAAGATACTTTCCTTCGTCCGCCGCCTTCTCGGCTTCGGCGCACAGTTCATGCAGCTTTTTCTCGGCCCCTTCAAACCCCTCGCTGAGCGGAAACAATGTCGAGAGGGTCACGGCCTGAAACGCAGGATTCTCCAGCGAACGAAGTGTTTCGAGCTCGTTGTCAAAAAGGAACGGGCTGTTGATCTGGACCTGTTTCGCATGCTCGGGCGTCTCGCCAAACCAATTCCGGCGGAGTCCAAGCTTGCCGGTCAGGGACATTACAAGTTTTTCCCGGATGGGGTCGATCGGCGGATTCGTCACCTGAGCAAATTGCTGCTTGAAGTACGATGAGAGCAATTTGGGCTGACGTGAAAGAACTGCGAGAGGGGCGTCGTCTCCCATCGATCCGACCGGCTCTTTTCCCTCTTCAATCATCGGCGGAAAAATCAACCCCAACTCCTCCGAACTGTAGCCGAAGCAAAGCTGCAATCGAAGCGTCTCTTCAACGGACATCGAGTTCTTAGGCAATGGGTCAGTCTTCATCTCTTCACGAATGCGCACAAGGTTCTCGCTCACCCACTTCGCGTACGGCCGTTGCGTGGCGAGCTCCTTCTTGATGTCAAGGTCCTTCATCAGGATCCCCCGCTCGGTGTCGACGGCAATCATCTGTCCCGGCCCGAGTCTCCCCTTCTTTGCGACCGTCGCATCGTCCATATCGACAGGGCCAACTTCAGAGCCGACGACGATAAGTCCATCGCTTGTTATTTTATAGCGGCAGGGTCGGAGACCATTGCGGTCGAGCGACGCAGCAACCGTGACGCCGTCACTGAAGATCAACGCCGCCGGACCGTCCCACGGTTCGCTGAAGCACTCGTGATACTCGAAAAATGCGCGGACAGCAGGATCGACGCGGTACGATGAATTCCACGCTTCGGGAACGAGCATCAGCATCGAATGAAGCACTCCCCTGCCGGAGAGCGTCAGCGCTTCCAGTGCGTTGTCGACATTGGCAGAATCGCTCGCATTGGGCTGGAGAATAGGCTTCAGGAATTCGACGTCGTCCCGCCAGAAAGGAGATGCCAGCTCCGCTTCGCGCGCCTTCGTCCAGTTTCTGTTTCCCTGGATCGTGTTGATCTCGCCGTTGTGTCCAAGCATCCGGAACGGATGAGCCAGTTCCCATCGGGGAAAAGTGTTCGTGCTGAATCGCTGATGGAAGATAGCCAGCGCCGTTTCATACTCCGGCGATTGGAGATCGATGTAGAATTTGTCGAGGGCAAGAGGCGTCACCAATCCTTTATAGACGATCGTCTTGCTGGAGAACGAAGCCGCGTAGAAATTATCAATGGATGCGCTCTTCACTTCTTTTTCAATCTCCCGCCGGGTGATGTAGAGCGTCCGCTCAAAATCGGCTGGATTGAGATGCTGCGGCCTGCCGATGAGTATCTGCCGAATATTCGGTTGTGTGGCGGCGGCCTTGTCCCCTAAGTAGGAAGAATCGGTCGGAACAATCCGCCATCCGAGAAAACGCAGTTCCCTCTTTGCAATCACGGCCTCGACGGTAGCTTTGCACACGGCGAAGGCGTGTTCCGTGGTATGCGGCATGAAGAGCATTCCGACCGCGAGGTCGTAGTCGCCGTGGATCTGTGACGCAAGCTCCGGCACTGCCGTCAGGAAGAACTTCGTCGGTATTTGCGTCAGGATTCCGGAACCGTCGCCGGTCTGAGCGTCTGCGTCGACGGCCCCGCGGTGCGTTACATTGCAGGCAGCCTTCAGCGCGCGCTTGAGAATCTTGTTGCTCTTCTTTCCCGAAATGTTCGCGACGAACCCTGTTCCGCACGCATCGTGTTCGAAACGGGGATCGTACAGGGGAAAGTTCTTCCGAAGTTCTTTATCGTCCTGTTGCGTCTTCAATCCACTTCTCCTTGAAATTCCCTCTTCAGTGCAACTCTTCCGGTCCGCGCCATCTCCTTGATGACGAACGGTTTCAGCATTTTGATGATTGCATCGATCTTCAGCTGTCCGCCTACCGCTTCTACCGTAACCGTTTTGGGGCTGATGTCGATGATCTTTGCTCTAAAAATTTCGGCGATTTGCATAATCTCCGACCGCGTCTCCGGCGTTGTCTGCACTTTGATCAGCGCGAGATCCCGTTCGACAAAGCTTTCGTACGTCAGGTCCGAGACTTTCAGCGTATCGATGAGCTTGTTCAGCTGCTTGATGATCTGTTCGATGATGGCGTCGTCTCCCCTCGTAACGATTGTCATCCGGGAAACAGAATCGTCTTCGGTCGGGCCGACGGTGAGACTGTCGATGTTGTATCCCTTCGCCGAAAAGAGCCCGGCAATTCTGTTGAATGCCCCAAATTTATTTTCCACAAGAAGCGAGATCGTGTGCTTGCTCGCCTGCACTCCGACGCTCCGCTCTTCAGTTTCCGCTGTTGCTGTCATCGTTGTCATCCTTTAGTTAAGGTGATGAGTTCTTCCGTCTCGACCTCTTCACCCACAACTTCCGACAATTCCTTGTCAGGAACATCTATCATCTCATTCCACGTCTGTCCTGCCGGAATCATTGGATACACGTTATCCTCCTGAACAACCTTGAACTCTACAATGACGGGCCCGTTCTTGACCGCCAGAGCTTTCTTGATGACGTCTTCGACTTCTGTCGTCTCGATTGCCCTGTAACCTGGACACCCGTACGCTTCGGCCAGCTTCACAAAATCGGGACTGTACATGGCCACCTGCGAGTAGCGCTTGCGCCAGAATAATTCCTGCCACTGTCTCACCATTCCAAGATAACCATTATTGAGGATGAAAATCTTCACCGGCACCTTGTATTCGACGCAGGTGGCGATCTCCTGGATATTCATCTGGATGCCCCCGTCGCCGCTGATTGAGATGATCGGCAGATCCTTCCGGGCGAAGGCCGCGCCCATCGAAGCCGGGAGCGAAAATCCCATCGTGCCGAGTCCCCCCGATGTGATGTGCGTTCGCGGGTGGATGTACTTAAAGAACTGTGCCGCCCACATCTGGTGCTGGCCTACATCGCTGATAATGACGGCGTTTCCTTTTGTCAGTTCGCCGATCTTCTGGATTACATGCTGCATCCGGATGAGTTTTCCGTTCCGGTAGCGGAGCGGGTGCTCGACTTTCCATTGCTTGATCGTCTGGAGCCAGTCTTTTGTGTCGAGCGGTTCGACGAGCTGCTCCAGTTTCTGAAGCACTCTCTTCACATCGCCCACAATCGGAACGTCGACCTTTACATTCTTGCTGATGGCCGTCGGGTCGATATCGATATGGATTTTCTTTGCTTCGGCGGCAAACGCTTCCGTGTTTCCCGTTACCCGGTCGTCAAACCTTGCTCCCACGGCGATCAGCAGATCACAGTAGTGCACTGCGGTGTTCGAGTACCAGGTTCCGTGCATGCCGAGCATGCCCATGGACAATTCATCGTTCTCGGGAAACGACCCGAGTCCGTGGAGAGTTGTGGTGACCGGGATATGTGTCTTGCGTGCAAAGCTCTTGAGCTCTTCCGATGCATTCGAAAGAATTGCGCCGCCGCCGACGTACAGTACGGGTCGTTTTGATTTCGCAATGAGGCTGGCCGCTTTCTCAAGCTGCTTCATATGCCCTTCGACGTGAGGATTGTACGAGCGGAGGGAGACTTTTTTGGGATAATCGAAGTGGGTCTTGCTCGCCATGACATCCTTCGGCAGGTCTACCAGAACCGGGCCGGGTCTCCCTGTGGTGGCGACATAGAATGCCTCTTTAATAGTCTTTGCCAGTTCGTTCACATCACGGACAAGATAGTTATGCTTGGTAATCGGACGGGTAATGCCGACGATATCCGCCTCCTGGAACGCATCATTTCCGATCAGTTTTAAAGCAACCTGGCCGGTGAAAACGACAATGGGGACCGAGTCCATATAGGCATCCGCGATCCCGGTAACCGTATTCGTCGCGCCGGGTCCGGACGTCACAAGAGCAACTCCCGGTTTCCCGCTGGCCTTCGCGTATCCCTCGGCGGCATGAACGGCCCCTTGTTCATGGCGCGTTAGAATGTGTTTGATGTCGGAGATATCGTGGAGGGCGTCATAAATGCCGATGACCGCGCCGCCGGGATAGCCGAACACAACTTCAGTTCCTTCTTCAATGAGTGAGCGGACAAAAATTTCGGCTCCGGTCATTTGTTTTGCGGGTATCGGCGAATTGCTTTCCTTCTGCGTTCCCATAGCTTCCCAAATTAGTTGTGAGTAAAAATGACTCAACCTCTGTGAAAAAACAGTAGAACATGAACTCTGTTCCAGAGGTTACGCCTTCAACTGAGATTTTGGTTTGGAAATTTTTCTGTGGTGAGTTGGGAGTAACCTCTGGTATATCTTAGCCTAGTACTATTAGGCTTAGAATACCGGGTAGCGTTCCCAAAATAATAATAACGCCGACGACGAAGAGGGGGGATACGGCGACAGAATCCTTCAGATTCTCCGACTCCAGATTGGAGGAAAAAACAGAATTTTTACCGTTTCGTCTTGACATGTCGCGTTTGGTAGGATGAAGGCTCATCCGATTTGTTACACCTTAAAAAGATAAGAATTTAAACAGTTTTGTCAAGTGAAATATTGGATATTTTTGACCTCTCGCCGCGTTCGGCGAAGGGACCAATTCGTGAAACAGACCTTTTGATTCGCTGATACGCCTGACAAATCCAATTATTTCATGCAATTACGGCAAATTGTTTATCTGGAAAAAATCAATATATTTACTCTGCCATGTTAAGAGATCGAAACGACACAATCGCCGCCATTGCCACTCCGCTAGGGGAGGCTGGAATAGCCATTGTCCGCATTAGCGGCCCCGGCGCGATTGAAGCGGTGAGAAGCGTCTTTCGCGGCAAATCAGACCTGAAGCACGCTGAATCCCACACTATCCACTTTGGCACGATTGTCCATCCTACGGATGGGGTTCTCGACCAGGTTCTCGTCTCCGTTTTCAGGAAGCCCCACTCGTACACGGGAGAAGAGAGCGTTGAAATCAGCTGCCATGGGAGTTACTACGTCTCCGCCAAAATTCTTGAGACCGTTATTGGGGCCGGCGCCAGGATGGCGGATCCCGGTGAGTTCACCCAGCGTGCTTTTTTGAACGGAAAAATCGACCTGATGCAGGCCGAGGCGGTGGCCGACCTCATTCATTCGAAAACGTCGCTGGCACATCGGGCTTCTCTGGAGCAGTTGAACGGCAGACTGTCCACGGCTATTGAGGCGCTGCGTCAACGCCTTCTTGACCTCTGCTCGCTGCTGGAATTGGAGCTCGACTTCGCGGAAGAGGGGGTCCAAATTGCCGATCCCAGGCGCGTAAATTCCGTATTTGATATAGCAATAACGGAACTAGAGAAATTGGTTAACTCCTATGGCTTCGGCAAGCTGATCAGGGATGGAGTGAAAGTTGTTCTGGCTGGAAACCCAAACGCGGGGAAGTCGAGCCTCCTGAATCTCCTTTTACAGGAGAGCCGGGCAATCGTGAGCGAGATCCCCGGAACCACGCGCGACGTGATCGAGGAGTCGATCGTCATCGAGGGAATTGCCTTCAGACTGGTCGACACCGCCGGACTTCGATCAACCTCTGACATAGTTGAACAGGAGGGAGTCAAGAGAAGCAACTCGCAAATTGATACCGCCGACATGATCCTCCTTCTGGTTGATTCAACCCTGCCGGGGGCTGCAAGCGATGCTTTCGTTAAAAAGGTCATTGAAATATACTCCGAAAAGGTCTTGCTCGTATTTAACAAGATTGACCTTGTTAGGAACCATGGCGAACTTGAATTTCCAGCGGGGGTCGAGAAGACACAGATATCTTGTGTCACTCGGGAGGGAATTGCCGCTCTTGAGAAGAAGATCCACGATCGCGCAGTCGCCAATTGCGACTCAACCGCATCCAGCATGAAGATTCAAAGCGCCAGGCACCGGGAATTGCTTGGCCGGACACTCGCAAGCGTCGCCTCAGCCAGGAGAGCTTTTCAGGAATCATTGGGAGGCGAGCTTGTTGCAATAGATCTCCGGGCGGCTCTCAATTCCTTAGGAGAGATTATTGGGTTGACTACGCCAGATGACGTCTTGAATAACATATTCTCGAGGTTTTGCATTGGAAAATGATGTTTCACGTGGAACAATAGCATGCTAGTTCAAGAGCCGAAGAAATACTACGATGTCGTGGTTGTTGGAGGAGGACATGCTGGAATAGAGGCTTCTCTGGCAAGTGCCAGAATGGGCTCGAGCACGCTCTTGCTCACTCTGACTGCGAATTCAATTGGGAGGCTCTCCTGCAATCCAGCAATAGGCGGCACCGCCAAGGGACACATCGTTCGCGAGATAGACGCCCTCGGAGGAGAAATGGGGAAAATCGCCGATGCCACCGGAATTCATTTCCGCATGTTGAACACATCTAAGGGCCCTGCCGTCTGGTCACCAAGATCGCAGAATGACCGTGAAGCTTATGCTCATGATGCCCAAATGAGACTTATTGGCCATCCCGGACTTGATATTGCCGAAGACGCGCTCACAGACATTATAGTCGATCGCGGCTCGCTTAAGGCGATAGAGACGATGCGCAACGGACTCATTACGTGTAAAGCGCTGGTCATTTGCTCAGGCACATTTTTGAATGGTCTTATGCATACCGGCCTTACCAATCGAAAAGGAGGTCGGTTTGGAGAACCCCCCGCGACGAAGGTCACCGAGTCTCTGAACCGGCTTGGATTTGTCTCGGGGAGGTTGAAAACCGGGACACCGCCGCGGATCGATCTTAACAGCATTGACGTGTCAGCAGTCGAAGTTCAGGAAAGTGATAATCCGCCAGTCCCATTCTCTTTCTCAAATCGGAAGATTGAGAACAAGTTGATCGCCATGTACCTTACCTACACAAACAAAGAAACTCATGCAGCCTTAAGAAAAGGGTTTGATCGCTCTCCGATGTTCACCGGCCGGATCAAAGGAACGGGTCCGCGATATTGCCCTTCTATCGAAGACAAGATTTCCAGGTTCTCCGAAAGAGATCGGCATCAGATTTTTCTTGAGCCAGAGGGATATGAATCTAAGGTTGTCTATGTGAACGGCTTCTCGACAAGCTTGCCCGAGGAGATTCAGTTCGAGGGACTTAAGACAATCGCCGGGCTTGAACATGTAAATATGCTGAGGCCTGGCTATGCGGTGGAGTACGATTTCTTCCCTCCGAATCAGCTTAAGCACTCTCTTGAAACTAAACTTGTCTCGGGGCTCTTCTTCGCGGGACAAATAAATGGAACCTCCGGCTACGAGGAAGCGGCCGGCCAGGGACTAATGGCTGGCATCAATGCATCGCTGAGTGTGATGGGGTCGGAGCCGTTCATTCTCAGGAGAAGCGAGGCATACATTGGAGTGATGATCGACGACCTCATTAACAAATCGACTGACGAACCTTACCGGATGTTTACGTCGCGAGCAGAGCATCGACTCCTGCTGCGTCAAGACAACGCTGACCGGAGGCTGATGAGGAGAGGACACAAACTTGGATTGGTCGGCGCCGAGCAGATAGCATCGTTAGATCGGAAGGAAGAGGCGATTGGTTTTGCAATTGCCTTTTTGGAAAAGAACTTCATTGCACCCAACGATGCGAACGAACTATTAGCGGGCGTTAACTCAAGCGCACTTGAAGAACACGAGTCCTATGCTCAACTGCTAAGAAGACCCTTTGTGAACATCGATCAAGTTACCACCAGCATTGGTGATCCCAATCTCGTGCGAGCACTGTCCGTTCCCGGGGTGAAGGAGGCAGTTGAGATAGATGTTAAATACGAGGGATACATCAAGAGAGAGTTGGAGCAGATCAGCAAGTTCTCGAGATTTGAGGAATTCCAAATTCCAGAGGATTTTGATTTTGCCTCCATCAGGTCGCTCAGCACGGAAGGAAAGGAGCGGCTCAGAAAAGTAAAGCCGAGGTCCATCGGACAAGCTTCCAGAATTTCCGGAGTAACGATATCGGATATTTCTGTGCTCTCCGTATTCCTAAATAAATAATACGCCTTGGCATGTTCCACGTGGAACAATACTATCAGGAAAGCCGCGAACATTGACAAATGACGAGATTTGGCTCCGGACGATAGCTCAAAAGAATTCGCTAACAATAACAGACATACAGCTTGAGAAGCTCAGCAGTTTTGCCGGCCTGCTGAAGGAGTGGAACCAGCGCATAAATCTTATCTCCCGGAAAGATGAGGAGAACATTTGGACGAATCACTTGTTGCTCTCCATTGCCTTTTTGTTCAAGATAGAGTTCGCCGCCGGAACCAGAGTGCTCGACCTTGGGACCGGGGGAGGATTACCCGGCATCCCGCTGAGCATTCTCCTTCCGGGAGTCCAGTTTGTTCTCTTGGACTCGATCCAGAAGAAGATCGCTGCCGTGGCCAGCATGGTGGAGAAGCTTGGGCTTTCAAATGTCAAAGTCCAATGCGCCCGTGCGGAAGACATCAACACTTCCCCCGGCTATTCCAGATCTTTTGATGCCGTTATTGCGAGGGCGGTTTCCGGGCTTGAAGACATCGTTACCTGGGCTGCTCCTTTCTTGAAGCAGGAAGCGTCGTCGGCCGCACTCGAATTTCCCGCGGCCGGGAGAACCAAGCTGACGCGCCCTGCAATTGTAGCGATGAAGGGGGGCGAAACGCAGTCAGAAGTGGAAAAGATGATGAGGCGTTTTCCGCGGGCGCATGTTCACTCGATGGAAGTTGTATTCAACGGGAGCGAGATCCTGGCAAATTCGGGCAAACGTATCATCATAGTAGAAAACGCCTAAGGAGACCTTGTGCACTCTCAATCGCCTCTCTTCAGACAATTGAAAGAACTGACCACGGAACAGAGAAACCCGGCGAGCATGGACATCGATGCTCAATCAATCCCCTCAATCTTAAAATTGATCAACGACGAGGATAAGCGAGTCGCCTTCGCTGTTGAGAAAGAGATACCATATATCGCAGAGGCGGTGGCGCTGGTCACCGAAGCGCTTCAATCGGGAGGAAGGCTAATCTATGTCGGCGCCGGAACGAGCGGCCGGCTCGGAGTGCTTGATGCTGTGGAATGCCCCCCGACTTTCGGAACTGCTTCCGAGACAATCCGCGGGATCATCGCAGGCGGCGAGGCCGCAATGTTCCAGGCGCAGGAGGGGGCGGAAGACAAGGAGGAATCCGGAGCACGGGATATTGAACAGGCAAAGGTCGGGAACAAAGACGTCGTCTGTGGTATCGCCGCGAGCCTGCAAACTCCGTATGTGGTAGGAGCTGTCAAACGGGCGAAAGAACTCCGCTCAAAAACGCTCTACGTAACAACAAACCCCCGCAGCACTTTCTTGTCCCCCGAGTTTTCCGCGCTCAATCGCTCGATCGATGTCGCAATCTGTCCGGAAGTCGGCCCGGAAATTATCATGGGCTCCACGAGAATGAAGTCCGGGACCGCACAGAAGCTTGTACTCAACATGATCACAACCGCGGCGATGATCAGGCTTGGAAAGGTCTACGAGAATATGATGATCGACCTTCAGCTGACAAACGCCAAACTACGCGAACGGGCGAAGAGAATTCTAATCGCAATAACGGGCATAAACTACGAACAGGCCTCGGCTGCATTGGAAAAAGCCGATGGACACGTCAAAACTGCAATCGTCATGGTCAAAGCAAATCTCAGCAAAACCGAGGCCCAGAACCGCCTTCGAAAAGCCGATGGATTTGTCCGCGCGGCTATCGAGGGGAAATGATCAAATTACAGAGGAATTAACCCTTGAAAACACCACTGATCGACCAGGAGATCTATCCGCCGTTCAAAGGCTTCCCTAAAGCAGGAGTCGAGTACCTTCGCAGTCTCAAACGGAACAACAACAGAACCTGGTTCGAAAAACACAAAAGCGAATTTGAAAGTGAGGTCAAGTTCCCTATGCAATGCCTGATAGCCTCACTGCAGCCGTACTTCGAATCATTTGCGCCGGAGTACGACGTCAATCCAAAGAGATCTCTTTTCAGAATATACCGGGATATCCGGTTCAGTAAAGATAAGACGCCCTACAAAACGCATGTAGCGGCTCACTTTGTGCTGAGGGGAAAGCCGAAGGGCACAGAAGGTTCAGGCTACTACGTCCACATAGAACCCGGCGAAGTATTTGTCGGCGGGGGAATCTATATGCCGGCCGGGGACCAGTTGAAAAAAATACGCCGGGCAATCTCGGATAGGCAAAAGGAATTCCTTGCCATTGTAACAGACAAGGGTTTTGTGAAGTTGTTTGGTGCAATCGAGGGAGAGCGGCTCAAGCGTATTCCACAGGGTTACGAGGAGGGTCATCCTATGCGCGAGTGGCTGAAACTCAAACAGTTCTTTGTCGGCGTTGAATGGACAGAGGCCAAATCCTTCAAGCCATTATTCGCGAAAGAAGTAGCTCGCGTCTTCGAAACAGCAAGCCCCTTAGTCAGGTTCCTTAACGACGCGATGAAATAGAACTCCGTTTCAGGAAGCCTCAATCCGCATTGCAGTGACAAACCAGGGATCAAAGCGCTATTTTCTCTTCTTTAAGCCGTACGGTGTTCTCTGCCAATTCACGGATGGGGCAGGGAGAAAGACGCTCAAAGATTTTGGGCCTTTTCCTCCAGACGTGTACTCCGTCGGCCGTCTCGATCTCGATAGTGAAGGGCTGCTCCTCCTCACAAACGACAATGAAATAAACCATCGGATGACCGACCCGAGGTTCGAACATCTTCGTTCGTATCTCGTGCAGATTGAAGGTCTTCCGTTTCCCGAAAGCCTCGATCGCCTTCGGGAAGGAGTCGTCATCCAGGGAAAAAAGACCAAACCCGCTGACGTTCGCTTGCTGGCGGAAGAACCCGAACTTCCCCCGCGAATACCTCCGATCCGATTCCGAAAAAACATCCCCACCTCCTGGATCGCGGTCACGCTCCGCGAAGGACGGAACCGGCAGCTGCGGCGAATGACCGCATCCGTCGGATATCCGGCGCTGAGAGTGATGCGGACGGCTATCGGTGAACTTTCGTTAGGGCGACTTAGAGTGGGGGAATGCCGCAGACTGTCGGATGAAGAGGTGAGAGAATTGAAGAGCGAACTTGGAATCTATCCCGCCGCCGACAAAACTCATTGAACCAAAGTTAGAACGCACAAGATGCATTTTCTTATTTAAAGGAGGCCTATGAGAAAGGTTGTGTTCGCAATCAATATCACCGCCGATGGATACTGCGGTCACACGGATGGGATTGCCGACGAGGAGTTGCACATGCACTTCACAGAGGTGCTGCGCAATGCAAGCCTCCTGCTCTTCGGCCGGGTCACGTATCAACTCATGGTCCCTTATTGGCCAGAAATCGCCAAGACCCAATCTGAGACAGAAGCAACCAATGAGTTCGCCCGCGTGTTCGACTCACTCGACAAGGTTGTATTCTCCACGACATTGAAACAGGTTGAGGGAAATGATACGAGAATCGTCCGCGCAAATGTTGCGGAAGAAGTGATCGCGCTGAAGCAGCTGCCCGGAAAGGATATTTGCGTGGGAAGTTTGAGCATTGCTTCCCAACTTTCGGAGCGCGGTTTAATTGACGAGTATCAGTTCGTGGTTCACCCAGTTCTTGCCGGCAAAGGACCTCGGCTATTCGATACCGTGAAGCTGCAGGAGAAGCTTCAGCTGGATTTCATCGGATCGAAAATCTTTCGATCCGGGGTCGTTGCTCTTCAATACAGAAAGCACACGTAATGAGAAGTAATTCTTAACCTTAGACACATCTTCTGTGTTCGTTCTAACCAGTCGCTCCCCGCCAGAGAACGCGGGGCAGGCAAGCTGATGGAAGTAGCCGTCGACGATTTCGCCGCAGCAGCTTATTTATCCCGCTGCTTTTTAGCGGGAGCTCCAATCCGATAGACCGCGAAGACGCCAGGAAGGCAAAGAAATGCTGATGGGGTATGAACTCGCTACGCGTTTGTTACCATTCCCTTGATTCACCGATCATGAAAATAAGAAACTGATCATTTTCGAGGTGCCGCTTGTCAACTTCTTCGCGCAGCTTTTTGGGAGGCTCTTCGAGAGGTTCATCCCCGCGCTGAAACGTTCCCCAGTGAATTCCAAGCATCTTCTTCGCTCTCAGGTCAATGCTCGCCTGAACGGCGTCGGCCGGGTTCATTTGCACCGGCTTCATTATTTCCCGCGGTTCATAAGCGCCGATCGGAAGCAAAGCAAGATCGAACGGCCCGAACCGTTTTCCGGTCTCGGCAAAGCCGCGGAAGTAGCCGCTGTCTCCCCCATAATAGAGCCGCCTTCCGTTTCCGATCACGACCCATGAACACCAGAGCGTGGTGTTCCGGTCTGTTACCCATCTGCCGGAGAAATGTTGGGCCGGTGCACAGATGATCTTTACGCCCTTGTATGTTACTCCCTCCCACCAGTCCAGCTCCTCAACGTTTGAAATGCCCCGATCCTCGAACCAATCCCTCAGGCGGAGCGGAACAAAAAACCGCGTGTTGGGATTCTTGGCGAGAGCGAGAATTGTCGATTCATCGAGATTGTCGTAATGATTGTGCGAAATGAGGACGACATCGGCCGGCGGCAGCTTGTCGAGCGCAATTCCCGGATCGTTCGCCCGGAGATCTCCGGCCCAACTGACCGGCCCGATACGATCGCTCCAGACCGGATCGGTGAGAATGTTGAGACCCTCCAGCTGGATGAAACAGGTAGAGTGGCCGATCCAGGTTATCGTGTAAGGTTTGTTCTGTTTGAAGATCGACCCGTCGTTGTAGGATTGCGGTATATCGCCGGTCGGCTTCGACAAAAAACTTCCGAGCCTGGAGACTGAACGGGCAAACACTTTTGTAAACGCAGCTTCCTCAAAATCGGGATCGGTATTTCTGAATCCGCCCTCGATGTGATGAGAGGGACGCCGGTCTTGGCTCTGGGCGTTTGCCGTGGCCGCAGTCAGGCATAGAATAATCGCGAGAATGACAGGACGAAGGATTGTGCTCATGGCGGAAGAAGACCGTACCTGGTGATTGCGGACTTGTATTTGAACGGGTAATCGGCCCCAATGTTGCGGGCGCCCCTGGCCCACACTCCGAAGATACATGATTTTTACCACATATGGAGAGAGTCGGCGATGGGGATTTCCGCGACAAATCCTCTTTCGGATCCGCTCAACAAGCATGAAAAGCAATCACTCAGTTTTGGGGGAAGCAATCCTCTGAATCGTCTCACACGCGGAACAATGGAGGGAGCAAATGTTCCGATAACGGAGGGTTGTATTAATTTGGCTTGGTGGAATCGTATCTGCTTCCAACGGCAAGCCCGAGCGGAATGTGGGCAAACGTGACGCCGAAATTGAATTTGTCCCACTCTCCGAAGGCCAGAACGAAGCCCGGTTGCACCCAACCGAGATCCAGCAGCCCGGGATACACGTTGATCTGGGCGTTTGGAAGCCGGGGGCCGGACAAAAGTATCGAAGTCATCAGCGAATTGTTCTTGTCATAAAAAATGCCGATGGCGCCGTCCAGCGTCGGGGTGAGAAAGCGAAGGCCTTTGAAACGATTTTCATTGATCCGATTTGCGACTTGGCCCGCTCCAATCGAAATATTGTTCTCATTATCATAAGCATAGCTGATCCCTGCGATGGCGTGGATACCCCAGTACACAAACGCAGAGTAGCGGGGCACAAAAGGCAGGGTGTGCTTAATAACAAATTGCTCGCCTGCATTGAAGAGATATCCTGACGAGGGATCGATCACAGGCTGCAGGGACCAATCATACAAGGGAAGCGTGCTGCTGAAAAATTCCTTCACGAAATCGGTACTGAACAGAATGAAGCCGGCAGTGTTGTAGATGAGCATATCGGAAATACAATCTACGCTCGTGCCTTGGTATGAACCGTTCTCAACAGTCTCGTTCATGAACTGATATGCCGAAGTCGTAATGAACGACCATAAATAGGGATAACGATATCCGTGATAGTCGTACCATTCTGCGGTCTTGGCATACAGCATTCCTTCGCCGATGGTGTGGTCGGAAAAATTGGGCATGAACTGAGCTTCCTGAGAATTGAACTTCAGGTTGAAGAGCTCCTCATCGCTGAACCTTCCCCATCCGTACTTGCTGATATTGTAAAGCGGGCTTGAAATGTTTTGCCAGACATTCGTCATGCCGATGTAGTACGGCTGGTTGAACACATCCTTGCTGTGGGCGCCGTTGCGGAGAATGTCGTAGCTGCCGTTAATCATCGCCGAGATCGGGCTGAAGATGGCGTCGGCGCCGAAATCATTCCTGGGATTGTAAAAATAGTATTTCTGATCCTGAGCCATCGCGACGGTGCAAATACCGAGTATGCCGATAAGACAATTGCGCAACAAGGGCGTTCCTTTCACAATAATATTTCGACCTGATCCCCAACGTTGATTAACGCATCGTTCTCCGGAATTGCATTTTGTCCAAAATGGACTTTCCCGTTCACATTCCTGTATCGTGAGAGAGTGGCCAAGGGTTCTTTCCCTTGGATACCGGTTGCCTGATCAACCGTTGTCGTGACACAGCGAGAACATGGCTTGACAATTCGCAGAACGAGACCGCCGATGCGGATCTTTTTCCATCCGTCTTCATCAAACGCTCCGCTTTCGCTCACGACGATATTAGGGCGAAAACGGTTCATGGGAACGGGATTTGCAAGCCGCGAATTCAGGTCATCGAGAGAGGCTTGAGAAATCACCAGGAGCGGGAAGCCATCGGCCAGGCTGACAATATCCGAAGCCGATGCATACTCGGGTTCGACCGATCGCAGGGAGTTATCCGGCATGTAGACCAGCCGGCACTGCATCCCAAGAAATTCACTGAACCACGTCTCCGCTTCCACTCCCGCGGGAATAACACTGACGGCATCGTCCCAAATCTGCGCGGAGACGCGCTCGGAACCTGATAGTTTTGCCGGGACGGACAGACTCTGCCTCCCGGGCGCGTTCAGGGTGATCGTTTCATTATTCAACCGGGTCGAGACGAGGGCCAGACGCGGCGCCTCACGCTGCGAGATAAATAATCCGGATTCATCCACGAGCATCCAACGCCGGTCGTACTCGATGCCGCGGCCTTCAACCCGGGCCGACCGAAGAGCAATACCCTTCGTCGATTTGATGGGATAAATATTTATTTCGCTGAGGTGCATCAAGAATCTGCATACGGTAGTTTCGACGGGATCCAGGCAATGCTGCTCTGCCGCAATACAAGAAGGGAACTAGGACAGAAAGCGTTTCCTGTCCCTGTCGGTGGGTATAACGCAAGCGTCATATTTGCCAAACCAGTGATATCGATTGCTTGCGGTGAATTCGTACACAAGGTCGGAAATTGCAGCGGGGATGTATCGCAGCAGTGCCAAATAACTCCAAGCCCCTGGCAAGTACCGAAGAACCTCGAGGACAGCCGCCGATTTAATAAAACTATTCTTTCCCTCAATAACAACAATGAATGAAAGCTCGCTCTCGGGCAATCCGAACGCTCGGAGAAGATCTTTTCCGGTTTCGGATTGCAGCGCCGCGAACCGTACCGCTTCCGCATGATCGTGTCTGATGACAAACTGGACAAACTTATCGCAAAGCCCGCACACCCCATCGAAGAGTACTATTGGTCTTCCCGGTTCATTCATCATCGGAGGCTCAGCAGAAGTTGGCGGCGCAACGGGTTCTCTTTCTGTTCTTCGGGAATCACTGTGCAGACATCTCTATAAATCCGGAAGGCCGATGCACGCTGGAAACGAACATCAATTCCCGAGAGAAGATGCATAAGCGCGACGGCACGCGATTTCGCTTTCGTCGTGTCCGGCTCCCACAACACTTGAGTGAACAAGCCAATCATCCTCGACGGATGAAGAGTCTCTTGAAGCGCCCGGTCTTTATACGGGTTGATCTCTGTCTTCGAACTGTCGGGGTTTGTCAAAACAATCGTCAGCGACTGAAGATATTTCTCCTCTACTCCGGCAAAAGTCGGATACACTGCGAAAGGCCAGGAATCGATCAGCGCAATACCGCAAAGAATATTGATCGAGACCAGGGTCGCGCCCACAATGATCTCTGGTCGAATTCTGCGTTGCAAGTCTCCAGGCGCCTTCTCGGGCAATTCTTTCATATGAACAGGGCCGGATCTTGCCGTCCATCGCCGGTAGAGCGGTTCAAAGTCTAAAAAAACAACGTAACAGACAGCAAGGTTCCAGAAATTGATGTGGGCGAAAAGGTACACTGAAACGTGAAAAAGGAGTCCGCCGATCGCCGCAAGGTTTCGGAGTCTCGGAACAAAAAGAAGAAAAATGAAGACAAGTTCGAACGTCATAACTCCGAGGCCCGACATTCGGCACAAAAGAGGATAGTGATCTATTCGGAACAACGGCATCCAGTCCAGGCGAAACCACTGAGCATAAAGGATGTCCTTCATTGTTTCGCCTGTGCCCCACGCAATTCCGCCGATGACGAATTTCCAGAACCCGGCAAAGAAATAAATAATCCCCATCAGCAGCATCACAAAGCGGAGGGGAAGAAGATAGACGTTGGAGCGTTCAAGACTCAATGGGTCCCGGCCTTTTTTCCCGGCAATGAACGAATCGATGGAGAATACATCTCCGCACGGACTTGCGGCCAACAGTGCGGCAAACCAGAGCAGATGATGGTAGTGATCTATCTTTCCGAAGAATTGCGGGATGCCGAGAACGTAGATTCCGAGCAGAGCGACGAGGGCCGCCGATGTCCGCGAGTAAAAACCGGCAATTCCGCACAGGCAAACGAAGAGAAACATCCAGGAGATGATCGCAGACAATGCCGGGTTTATCGGCAAAACACTGAGCAGCCAGCCCAGACCGAAGGGAGCGGCACGCAGTTCTTCCGGGAATCCGCTGTATTGAACGATGAGCGGAATGTTTGTATAGAAAAGGATCGTCGTAAAGAGGATGATGCGAAACCCAGCGAGGTTGACCGGATGAGTGACCTGGGAAAAGAATTGTTTGATGGCTGATTTGCCGTACCGCCTCGCGGCAAGGATCAGAAGCTGCAGTACAATGATGAGTCCGAAGAGCCGGGGAACAACCGGTCTGCCGTTGCGAAGAAAATACTCGAGCGTTCTTCCTGTTGGGTCGATGCTTTTGTGGATGCCGACATACTTATTCACGAGCGGCAGCGACGTGCCGTTGAACGCTGACTCGATGACGCGGTCGGCATTCAGATCCCACCAAATCCATCCAACAATTGAGAGGATGATGATTGTGAGCGAAACGATGATCGCAAGTTTTCGGAGAGTCATCGGATAGTATCACTTTTGCTTCTTCGGCCCGCCAGTCGGCATGCCGACGGACAATTAATATAGGGAGAACAAACCATTTTTCCACAAACAAAAAACCCCGCTGTTGCGGGGTTCGTTGGACGTATTAAAGGCGAATTACTTTTTCGACATCACATAGTCATGAATCGCTGCTGCGGCTTTCTTGCCGGCGCCCATCGCCTTGATGACTGTTGCAGCGCCGATCACAATGTCCCCGCCGGCCCAAACGCCTTCGCGCGATGTCTTTCCGGTTTCGTCGGCGATGATGTTGCCATACTTGTTGGAGGCAAGTCCGGGCGTGGTTTTGTTGATGAGGGGGTTGGAGCCGTTGCCTGTTGCGACAATCGCTGCTTCGACCTCCAGGGTGAATTCACTCCCCGCTATCGGAACAGGTTTTCGTCTTCCGGACGCATCGGGCTCGCCCAGTTCCATCTTCTGACATTCCATACCGTTGAGCCATCCGTTTGCTCCGAGAAATCGAGTCGGGTTCGTAAGAAGAAGAAATTCAATTCCTTCCTGCTCGCCATGATGGATTTCTTCTTTTCGTGCAGGCATTTCGACGTGCGAGCGCCGGTAAACGATGTACGCCTTTTCGGTCCATGGAAGCCGCAATGCCGTGCGCGCTGCATCCATCGCAGTATTTCCGCCGCCAATGACGGCGACGTGTTTCGCCATTGGTACCGGTGTGTCGGAATGGTTTGGAAACTCAAACCCTTTCATCAGGTTGACGCGCGTCAGGAATTCATTCGCCGAATAAACTCCGTTCAAATTTTCGCCGGGGATCCCCATAAAATAAGGAAGCCCCGCCCCCGTCCCGATGAACACGGCATCGAAGCCATCCTCGCTCATCAGCTCGTCGATCGTCCGGGTCATCCCCACAACAAAATCGCACTCGATACGAACGCCGATCTTTTTAAGATAATCCACTTCCGCATCGACGATCTGTTTGGGCAGACGGAATTCCGGAATTCCGTAGACGAGTACTCCTCCGGGTTTGTGCAGCGCCTCAAAGATCGTCACAGAGTGCCCCAGCTTCGCAAGGTCGCCCGCGCATGTCAGTCCTGCCGGACCGGCTCCGATCACTGCAATCTTTTTACCTGTGGAAGGCGGAAGCGTAGGCAAAGAAACTTTCCCCGATGCCCGCTCCCAGTCTGCAACAAAACGCTCAAGCCTGCCGATGGCGACGGGTTCGACCTTACCTCCGATCGTGCACACCGCTTCGCACTGTTCTTCTTGGGGACAGACTCTGCCGCATACTGCCGGCAAGGCATTCGTTTCCTTCAATTTCTGCGCGGCTAGTTCAAAATTGCCCAACGCAACGTGAAAAATAAATTGAGGAATCTTCACGTTGACCGGACAGCCTTCCATGCATTTCGGATTCTTGCATTGAATGCATCGCTCGGCTTCTTCGACAGCCATCTGCGGCGTATAACCGAGCGGGACCTCGAGAAAATTTTGTGCCCGCGCAAGCGGATCCTGCTCCGGCATCGGATGCCGGGGAATTTTCATTCGCTCCTTGTTCGACAGCTTCTTCCTGCCTTCGGCTTCCGGGTTCACCGGATCGCTCACCATATTTTGGATCGGTTCATCCAACGCTTTACCTTCTTAATTCTTAATTCATAATTCTGAATTCATCCTTACCACGCCGCCGTTTCGCGATGCTCCTGTGCCTGGCATATCTTGTTGAATATTTCCATCGAGATCTTTTCTTGCGGCGAGTACATTTTTTGCCTGGCGGTCAGGAGCGGGAAGTCGACCATGTGCCCGTCGAATTCCGGACCGTCGACGCATGCGAATTTCATTTTATCGCCGACGATGACACGGCAAGCGCCGCACATCCCCGTTCCGTCCATCATGATGGGGTTGAGACTGACCAGCGTCTGAACGCCGTATGGTTTTGTCAGGTCGCTCACGGCCTTCATCATCACGACCGGCCCAATCGCGAGAACGACATCCATCGGCTCCTTCTTCTCGAGCATCGATTGCAGTATCGTGGTAACAAAGCCCTTCGTGCCATAGCTCCCGTCGTCGGTAGCGATCCGCACTTCATCCGAGATCGCGCGCATTTCATCTTCCATGATCAACAATTCTTTTGACCGCGATCCGATGATGGAGATTGTCTTGTTTCCAATTTGCTTGTGGGCGCGCACGATCGGGTGAATCGCAGCGATGCCGAAACCCCCTCCGACGGCGACGAAGGTTTTCCCTTTTTCAACATGGCTCGGAATTCCGAACGGCCCAACGACGTCGAGCAGGGAGTCACCCGCCTTCATCATGCTCATCATCGTCGTCGTCTTTCCGACTGCCTGAACATAAAGCGTTATCGTGCCCCGCGCAATATCCCAGTCTGCAAGCGTGATTGGAATTCTCTCGCCGTCTTCGCAAAGCCGGAGGATCACGAATTGCCCGGCCCGCGCTTTCTTGACGACAGCCGGAGCCTCGATGACGTAGCGATAGACCTTCGCTGCCAGGTCGTTCTTTTCGAGTATGGGATACACTATAGCTCCGTTGATATGTATGGCCGACCCCCTTTAATCCAACTTATGTGCCACTAATTCGATGCTGAAATTGAGGGCCTATTTATGGAGTGATTGCTTCAGAAATGGGAAAGGGGTGAGGGGTGTTTTCAGAATTGGGAATGAAGCGGCTTCTAAAATGGATACTCTTTTGTATACCAATCTTTCGTCATATCCATCCACATGAACAATCCGCGCCATTGCCCGAACGGCGCATAGTGTTTCGCGATTGAGGAGTCTTTGACTTTTCTTCCATCCTTAAAGGTCTCATAGAACCTGGTGCGGCCCCACGAATCCAACCCGAGGTAATCATAGCGGCCGAGAAGTTTTAGAATGTTGCCAGCCGCGTACTCTCCGACGCCTTTGATGCTCCGCACCTCATTGAACAATTCCTCGGTTGATGACTCAGATGTCCGCCATTGCTCGATGTCGAGTGATCCGTTGGCGATCCTCCGTGAGAGCTCCAGCAAATAGGGTGCACGGTATCCGCACCGGACTTCCTTTCGGAGAAATGCCTCGGAACACGCAGCGATCGCTTCGGGCGAAGGAAATGTCCGGACTTCTCCCCGGACGCGACGACCGAGTTTTGTGACGAGTGCGTCGACCATTATTTCGGTCAGCGCCCAGCTGCAGTTTGTCGTGCAGATCATTTTCACAACGTCTTCAAAGACAGTCGGGCAGCGCAGGAGCCTTCCTGCTCGCCGGCGTAGGACCCAGCGGTATTGGGGATATCGATTCGCCTCGGCATAAAATGAATCGAAGGATTCTCCGAGCCGGAGTATTGAAGCAACAGCTGAAGAGATGCCGGCGATGCGGTCCGCAGAAACGTTGATTCCGGGGTTCAGGTTGCAAGAGAGCTTTCCATTTGTCTCCATCAGCACGACGGATACATTTCCGCCGCGGCCGTCGGGAACTACGGCATGCAGGCTGCGCGCTTCTTTGTCAATGTTGAAAGGCGGAAGCGCGCACCATCCGTGGCTATACACCGTTGCCCAGAAATTAAACCGAGGGGGAGCGGGAATCGTAATGCGCATTGGAAGAAAATGTCGTTTTGATTTCAATTTTTAATTTTGCATTTTTTCATCGATCAGAAAGGAGATCTATGAATCAACGCTGGATTGCATTTCTTCGCATTGCTGCCGGCCTTTTCTTTCTAGGGCAGGGAATCAACAAATTAGATTGGTACGCGACCTCGGAATTTCTCCGGACCAGCCTCGACCGGTACGCTCAAAACGCCACCAGCCTGACCCTGTGGTACCAGAATCACGTGGCGTATCCCGGCATTGAAGTCTGGACGCGGATCATCCCGACGGGGGAAATGCTTATCGGCATTGCACTGATCCTCGGACTCCTGACGCGTCCCACGCTCATCATCGCGCTGGCGCTCGTCCTTAATTATCATCTTGCGAACGGATCTCTTTTCTCTTTCACTCTGGTATCGAATCCGTTCGGGCTGCTGCTTCTCTCAGTCCTCGTTGTTCTCATCCCTTCAAAGGCCGGCAGCTCATTTGCGCTGGATGCCTCCGTAAGGAAGAAGGCGCCAAAAAGCAAGTCATAGCTTCTTGGCGATACTATTGAGGCGGGACGGAATTGCGGTATCCTGGAGTTTGCGCGCGCCCTCGTCCGTTGAGTTCACTCAATATTCCCCGCACCAAAAATCATCGGACGATTCGAATTTTTTCGACAGGAACTTCTGCGCTTCGAAGAGCGCGATGCCGTAGAGCGCCGGCTTCCGCCTGGCAAGAGTTACACACAGTTTATACAGATCCATCGCTTGATCGCGCTTCCCCTCCATTTCAAAAACATTTCCGAGGCGCACGAGGCTTAACACCGAATAAAGCTCGGTCGGATCGCTCGCTTCGACGGCAGATGCGCGCCTGAAATATTCTTCGGCTTTCCCAAGATCGCCCTTCAGAACAGAAAGTTTTCCGAGTGAGAACAATGCCAGATTATTCCAGCCGGTAAGATTATTCGGATCCAGCTGTAAGAGAAGCGAAGCTTCACGTTCCGAATTCACCAGATCGCGGTCGAACACCCGAAAGCTCACTGAGGTGCGGGCATGCGCGAGAAGGCGAAGGCGCGGCACCCAGCGCAGCAGGAAATAATTAGGATCAAGCTCGCCCCTCACCGGAAGGAAGGGGAGACTAAACTCGAATTTCTGATCTTGTCTTGACACCAAAACCCGCCTGGTGATAGATCGCACGTTGTTGGAATAAACGATATCAACCGGTATTGTAAAAAAATCGCCCCGCTCACTGATGGTCGCTTTGACCGAGTAGTTTCCCCTGTTTGTTTGGGCAATCTCGGTAGACAGGACCAGCTCCGGAAAACCGGTCTGATTGAGCCATTGAGCAAAGAACCAGTCGAGGGGCGAGCCGTATGCCCATTCACAAAGCTGCTGAAACGATTGCAGGCTTACCGGAGCGTGAGCGCTGCTTCTGACCATGGAATCCACCACAGCGTTAAAAGCATTCTCGCCCATCACGTACTCAAGCATCAGAAAAAAGTAGGCTCCCTTATTGAAGACCGCCTTCTCGTCCTTCGCGGAAATCAATCCATGACCCAGGGCTTGGGAGGGATAAAAATTGAGAGTCCTCGACAGAAGTTCCAACCGGATGCGCCGCTGCATCTCCGGATTGCCAGCCGCCCCCGCGAGAAAGAATTTCGCGGCGAGATACTTTGACCAACCTGCGCGCAGCCAGGGAAGCGAATCCGGGAAATCGATGTTAAAATTATCGGCAAGCTCGTACACCCATCTGCTCGTTTCGCTGGAAAGCGACACCGTTGTATCCTCGTCCGCAAAGCTCAGTGAATTCCTTCCGACAATGATTCCCTGTTGTTTGTACCACGAGGCCTTTCCGTCATCGGTGCCGATCATCACCATGCGCAGGCCGGCAAGCTTTTTCTTCGTCTTGCTCGAAAAGAAAGTAAATGCATCGCGGAGCTGGCGAGTTACGTCTGCAGCAAGCCCGGCGGAAAACCGGGCTGGATCATAATAGAGAGAAATGCGGGACGCACTGTCCGCTCCCTCGATCACTTTCTGGGAAAAATCCTTCGATGCGCAGAACACAAAACATGATGCAAGGTTTGCCGGCGTATTTTGTGCAAAGCTCCAGGTGGTTTTTTCTCCTGACGCGTACGATGAATCGGGTTCCAGATTGGAAACGACGCCGAATTCGCTGGAGAGGGTCGCTTCAAGAACAACCGGCGCCGACTGATCTTCCAACGGGGCGGACTGCGGGGCAAGGACCGGCCACCAGCGATCGTGCATGCCCGGGAGCAGGGCTACCTCACGGTCACCGATGAAAGAAGGAAGCGCGGAAAGGGTATCGAACTTCCTTTCATACGCCAGTTTTATGAAAAGCGCATCGCCCTGTTTGCATGTATCGGGAATCAAGAGCGAGACTTCCTTTTGCGACCTCCCCGGTCCCGGCGATTCTTCAACCGGCCCGATTTTCTTGTTGGATGAATCGCGCACCGAAAGCAACGTGGCCGAGGAGTCCAGCTCAAAACGGACGTGAGAAACCGAATCCCTCAAGAGGCGAAGCTTTACCAGCGCTTCTCCCTGGAGGAGACGGTGCTCTTCATCGACGGCAATGCGAAGGGTATAGTGGTCGATCGCAACGAGCGCGGAGGAGGAATCGGTCTGAGCGTTAGAGAATGAGAAAAGGCCGCAGAGCAGGAGAAAGGAAACGTATGCGGTGCGAATATTCATGTGGTTCTGGGAAAGAATGCCCGAGAGTTGACGCGCGATACATCAGAACTCGAACGGATGATCGATGTCCATTTCGATCGTCAGAGCGGGATTGGCATAGACGATTCTACGGCTTCCCTCAGGAATTTGGATTGTCCAGTTTCCATTCTCAGTTTTGACCGTGCTCCCAAAGAGTTTCCGCAATCGCCGCTCGGTGAACTTTTCCCAGAATACCCAGCCGAAATACGCGGAGGTCTCTTCGATGGCAAATGCGGGAACACGTTTCCCCTGTTCACAGGGAATATCGGCAACAGTCGACGGAAGAAAATTCTTCCTGTCCATCTCTTCGATGAAAACATTCGAGACATCGATTCCGGCAAAGATCAGTTCGTGTCTCGACCTCTTCACGCTCTTGCCGTCAATAATTTCCCTGAATGTATCCCGCAGACGTTTATCCAGCTGGCTCCGAGCATTCGCGGTGCTCATCTCTGCTCCTTCATTCGACAGCGTTCCTGACGTCACCGGAGAAAATATAACACACGATGATGCGAGAAGCAAAAGATGCGACACGTTCGAAGCAGCTATTGACCGGATGTCCGGAACACGCCAGCAGAACAGACGGGGAGCGAGCTTCGTTTGCCGGCTTGATAATCCTGCGCGGGATTGTCGTTGAGAAAAAGAGTCATCGCCATTGGAACCGATTCGTTGACATTATCCGCGGCGTTGAATATATTAATCGTGAAGGTTAGTCAGCAGTCGAAGAATTATACGATCGGATGCCATGCCGGCGATTATGCAGGACCGGGATTCACAAAAGAGGATCATCAGCGAGTACCTCAAAGCCGCGGACCGGTTCATCAAGTCGTCCGAGTTTCCGAAAGCTTTGGATGAGGTGAACAAGGCGCTCGGTGTTGAACCGAATAATATGTACGCGCTGGCCTACAACGAGCGGGTCAAGGTGGCGCTGGAGGCTTCCCGCAAAAAAGAGGAAGAGGAGCGTTTAAAGAATCAGGCCGAGGAACAGAAGAAGGTAGCGCAGCCTCCTCCAAAACCCCCTGAAACCGCTGCACGGGCCGCCAACGCACCGGACGCAAAGCCTCAACCCGTTCAAGCCCAGGCGCCCCAGCCTGCACCGCCTGCACAATTGCCCGGCGATGACCTGATCGCAAAAATAAAAAAGGAATCGCTGGAGTCGGCAGAAAAGAAAGCCGATGCCCGGATCGATGTGATCAAACAGGAATTCGGCACAGCGCAGCAGAAATTCCAGGAAGATATCGCCCGCCTTGCCGCGGAAGCAAAGAACGCTCTCGCCGCAAAGGAAGAGGCTGAAAAAAAACTCTCCGCGTTAAGCGCCCAGCCCGGCGGAGCCGCCGCTTCTTCCGCAGACAGCGCACAAATGCTCGCTCTTCTGTCGAAGATGTTTCAACAGGCCTGGGCGGACGGCGTTCTCTCCCCCGACGAACGGGCTCTGTTGACCGTCGTGAAAGAGGAGTTGGGAATTCCCGATCAGGAATTTGCAAAGCTGGAAAACGAAAGCGGCTCCTCGTCGTATATTGCTCACCTTCGTGAAGTATGGAAGGACGGTGTCGTAACGCCTGAAGAGGCCGAGAAACTCGAATCTCTTCGCAACGCTCTGAAGATCTCGGCCGAAGAGCATTTCAAGCTCGAGGCTCAGGTCCGCAAGGAAATGCAGCCGAAAAAGTAACCCTCCTTTATTCTCCCCGCTTTTTTCCCCGCCCAACTTCTTTCGAGAGAACAAACTTTCGATAGACAAAGGCGGCCGCCCACACGCAATTCAGAAATCCAATCGAGATAAAAAGATACAACCCGATACTGTGCAACAAGAGGCATGCTGTCAGGAGTACGAACTCTGTTCCCAGTCCGAGAAATCCGCTCAGGCGCAGCGCAGCAGTATCGCAATACCATGTTGAGAGCGCAGCGTCCGTGAGCGGCTCGCCGCTTCCCTTGCTCCACACGTCGATAAGTTTCATGAGCCGGTCTTGCCATCCATAGAGAGACAGGAAGATCCGCTGCAGGCGCACGGTTGCCGCATCCTCGCGAAAATCTTCCGGGCTGAATTCTTCGCTGAGCCGGTTGGTTTGATATTCCCGGCGGCTGTGGAGAAACGCGGTCTGGTAGAATACGTGATACGACACGCGCAGCGTCACTCCCAGGAATCCCGCAAGAGCCAGCAGGAGAGCAGAAGGCGGCGGCAGATGCTGGCGAACCAAATAAACAAAAATTGCGGCGAACAGCGAGACGTTCACTGCAAAATCTCCGATGGAATCGAGAAATCTTCCGCGCCTGCTGTAAAGCTCCTTGGCCCTGGCGAGCTGGCCGTCCGCGGAATCGAACACATCTTTCATATAGAGGAAGAGGGCGGCCCAAATGAAAAACGGTTCCTTCGGCAGAAGAAAGAGCGAACCGCCGATGCCAAAAATAATGGCAACGACGGTGAGTTGATTCGGCGTAAGGGGAGTGAAATATGCAAGGCGGGTTACGAGGCCGGCAACCGGCCGCTGGAGATATACGTTGACGAGCTCATCCGAGACGTCGGACTTGACCGAATCTCTGTAATTGTAGGGTTTCAGCGTCATCCTAGGAAAAAAGGGTCTCGGCTGCTTCCAGATCTTCAGCAGTATCGATCTCAATGCAGCGGTGGTTTCCCACTTCCACGGCATGAATCCGGACTCCATCGTCAATCAATTCCTGGAACGATGCCTCGTAGAATTCGTTGACGCGCTTTTCTTGCTGCACTCTCTTCTCCAGGGTTCTGAACAACGCTGTGGTGTCGCCGCGGGAAAATTTCTCGATGCCGATCGATTCACCGTGCGCCGAAGCCGCTTCGATCGTCTTGCCGATACGGAGAATGTCCCCCTTCTTGTTCACTTCCACTTTGATTTCCTCATCGCCAAAGGGGCCATCGGTCCGGACCGCCAGACAGGTTCCGGATTGAGCATTGAGTAGAAGCGGTATGATCTCGTCGTCGAAGACGATGTCGCTGTCCAGGAGAAGGAGTTCGTGTCCTTCAACTTCCTCGCGCGCAAGTAAAAGCGAGAATGCGTTGTTCGTGGTGTCAAACTGGTTGTTGATGACGAACGTAAAATCGAGAGAGGGGAAGTTCCGCTTGAGGAAATTCTTGATTTTCCAGTCCTGAAACCCTACGACGAGAGTAAAGTCGATGATCCCGGCGTGAAATACGGCGCGGATCATTCTTTCGAGAATGGCCCGATCTCCGATCTGGAGCAGACATTTAGGCGTCGAATCCGTGAGCGGCCGGAGCCGTGAGGCGGTGCCGGCCGCGAGAATCACACAGTGCATGGACAATCGGGCTGTTATGAGATGAAGACGTTTTCGTTCGCGAAGTACTTCTGCATCTCGCTCAGCAGGAGAGTATTCTGATCCGGCGTACCGATCGTGATGCGCGCGTGGTCCGGAAACTCTTTCTCAGAGAAGAATTTTATGACCAGGCCGGCTTCCAGCAAATGTGCCTTGAGGGGCTCGACATCCTCGTGATTAAACTTGACGAGGATAAAATTTGCGTTGGACCGGTAGACCTTGCATCCTTCGAGACGATCAAAGAACTCGTAATACCGAACGCGTTCCGCTGCGGTCGTTTTGGCGATCGACGCATAGTATCCCGGATTATGAAGCGCTGCGAGCGCGAGCCTTTCCGACAGCTGGTTATAACCCAAATACCGCGCGCTGAAGGTCACGAGCTTCTCGTATTGAGCGCCGACCAGTGTATATCCTATTCGTACGCCGGCGAGAGCGTACAGCTTTGAAAAGGTTCTCAGAACTGCGAGATGGGGATAATCAAGCGTCAGCCGGGGAAGAACGTCCGCCGGTATGTCGGTGAAGCCAAAGTACGCCTCGTCAATCACGAACATCGTGGACTTACATTCATCAAGCAGCACGGTCATGTCGCTCAACGGGAGCGAGTTTCCCGTTGGATTGTTCGGCGAGGCGAAGAGCAGCAGCCGCGGCTTTCTGGCTTTGACGACAGAAACAATCTCGTCGACATTGTATGAAAAAGTATTTTTGTCCGAATGCATCGGGTATTCGATGATCCTGCCGTTTACTTCTCCGGCGACAGACTTGTAGTACCACCAGGAGTGCTGGGGGATCATCATCGACTCTCCTGCGGCAAGATAACAATGAACGATCTGCTTCAGCATGTCTTCGCTGCCGTAGCTGAGCAGCACGTCTTTCTCCGTGAGCCCGTATTCTTTTGCGAGGCTCTCCGAGAGGATGCTCTTCACCCCGCGCATGAAATCGCGGGAATAGCTGCTGAGCTCGTCCTTCGACGCGTTCCGAAGCACATCGTAACATTCGGGCGCGGGGCCAAACTGACTTTCGTTGCGGTCAAGATAGATTATGGGGCGATTTTTCGTTGTCATAGGTTGAGAACACCTCCTTTACCACAAGAAATTAGCGGATCATTTGGTACAAATCAAGAAGATTATTCGGAGGCGGTTCTTTCTGGGGATGAAGGGCGTTGCCGGGCCGGTTATCCGATGCGACGAAGCTGCTGCTGAACAAATTCCACGATGATCATGGCATCGCCCAGAGGATCCTTGCTGGGGGAAGAAAAATCGGGGGAGAGTCGCGCGTACAGCCGCGATGCTGCCGCGCGCACTTCCGCCGGATATTCCGGCGCATTCATCGAAACGCGGAGAATTTCTACGAAGTCTCCGGCGGCCGAGCTCGCCTTCTGTCTGTCCTGCAATTGTCGAAGGGCGATTCCGGCAATCCGCCGCGCAGACGTTCGGGTGCGGCCGGGATGCGTCGACTGCTCCGCACGACGGCGCTCTGCGGCTATTTCCTCCATCCAATCGGCCATTGCTTACACTCCGGTAAAGTTCAACTGAACTTTGCACTCATCGCATCTATTGCCGGAGCAATACCGCTCATAGAGTTGTATCGCTCCTTGTTGTTGGAGCGCCGTGTGAATCTGAAATCTCTCTTTGATAAGATGCTTTTTCATCTTGCGGATGATGAAATTATCTTCGGCAGGCGGTATTTCCGCCGCAATCCGGACGGCACGATCGTGAATGCGTTCCTTTTCCATGACAAGCGCATAGAGACTGCACAGCGGCAGAATTGTGTTGATGATCATCTCGTATTTGCGCGCCTCTCCGAGAAGTGAATGCCCCCGCGGAGACGATTCGGCGAACGAATAGTGAATGCTCCAGAACGGGTCTTCATCGATATCCAATAATGCGAGTAGCTGCTTCAGCGCCCCGCCGGGCGATTCGAGTTCATCGCCGACAGCGTGAATGAGCGACGTCAGAAGTCCCCGGTATGCAATTCTTCCCAGTAATTCGCTTGCCGCTGCGATCCTGGCCGTCGGGAAGTTCGACGGGCGAGTCGGACTGAACACCCAATCTGTCGCCCGCAGCGATCCATCTTGAATGATGACGGCGTTGCCGGCCCTCCCGCAGAGCGCGCGCCAGGCCGAGTGAAGCTGATGGAGATGTACTTTCGCGTCTTGATCTTTGACGACTTGAACGTCGAAACGGAGGCCGGAGAAATGGAACAACACCGCCTCGATATCCATAATAGAAAGATTCTGCGGAAGGGAAATTTTCTTTATATAGGAAATAGAGACGCGCTGTGCAAGCGTGACAAACGGTATTCGGTTCTTTGAATACCCGAGTCCATCCATCAAGCCTTCATAAAGGAGTTGTTGCCAACCCTCGCCATTGCGGAGGCCCATTGGTTCCGCCCCAATTTCCCGCTCTCTCTCTTCCGTAAATTCAACGAGGCGGGTGAGCATGCTGACGGCTTTGGCTTTCATCCGGTCGAGCGAGAGATCGTGGATCCAGCGCTGGAGATCCTCGGCATCGACCTTCGCGTTCCGCTCCGTGCAGCGAAGCGGCGCAGTACTTGAGATGTGTTCATCCCTTACTGCGTGTTCCAGAATCTTTTCCAGGGGAGAAGAGAGAAACGGTTCGATGGCGAGGGTAGGAATCACGCGGCCGCTTGCCGAGATCGTGTCGGCATCGGAACCGCCCGAACAATAGACGACATGAAGAACGACCGGGTTGTATTTTTCATCGGTGTGGTGTCCGTGGAGCTTCCAGTCTGCGGCCGTTCGATGGAATTCTATGTCTCCGCGGAAGATTTTGCCGTCCAGCGAAATACATCCGTCGCGAAAATCGGGGCCGCTCTCGCGGTTCAACACGCCGGGTTCGATGACGATGAGATGCCGGCCGTCGAGCGTTACCAGCCGGTGAGCATCGAGGTACTGCCCGCTCCAGAGATGACGGAGTATGTCTTCGTGAACATCGAAAAGGTTCATTCTCGCCGCAGTGAGAGATAGAACGATGTCGTGGCGGGGCAAAAAAGATCAGTTCAACGATTCGATGGGTGATTGAAGAATTTTCCCCGCCATGTATTGATTTCTTCCCTGAGTTTGACCGCTTCTTTCCGAGCGGCGTCCGCAAATTCTTCGGCATCGGAGGCGAAGAGTATGCTACGACTCGCGTTGATAACCGCCATGAATCCATTTTTATCGCATCCGTAGCGGACGGCCATTTCGAGACTCCCCCCCTGAGAACCAACCCCGGGTATCAGCAGTGGAACAGAGGGGGCAGCTTTCCGTACGAGTTTAAGTTCCTTCGGCTGGGTCGCCCCGACGACAAACCCGAGGTTCTTTTTGGAACTCCATTTCAGCGCTTTCTCGACAACTTTCTCGTAGAGAAATTTCTTGCCCACTTTCAGGTGCTGGAAATCTTTGGCGCCGGGGTTCGACGTCACAGCCAGAACAAATGCGCCCTGCTCCGCCGATTGAAGAAATGGAGCAAGCGAGTCTTTGCCCATGTATGGACTAAGGGTTACGGCATCGAACCTGAGCTTATGCAGAAAAGCCGATGCGTACCGCTCTGACGAATTACCGATATCACCCCGCTTGACGTCGCCTATCGAAATCACTGACGGCGGAATCGCGTTAAGGGTATCGCTGAGAGCCCGCCACCCGGCTTCCCCCTCCGCCTCATAGAACGCTGAGTTGATCTTGTAGGCACAGACGAGATCTTTTGTCGCCTCGATAATGCGCCGGTTGAATTCGAACTGAGGGCGGTCATGATTCCTCAGCGCTTCGGGAATTCTCGCAACGTCGGTGTCGAGCCCGATACAGAGGAGGCTGTTGTTGGATTGCTGGATTGAACGGAGTTTGTCGATAAACGTCATGCTGTCAATTCAAAATTCAAAGTGCAAAAGCGAACGGCCTTTGGCTTATAGGTGGCGTTTGCCTTTTGCGGTCAGGACAATAGAACCAAAGATGTTCGCGATCTCAGATAGTTCTCTGAGCAGGAATTCTACCCTCTCAGTCGGAGCCCGATTTGTATCCTTCAACAATGAGAGCCACAACTTACTCTCATTTGCCGATTTCAATGAGATTTCCATAAACTTCACGAAATCTTTTCTGCTGCTACCGGCTTGGCCTTCCACGAAATTTGCGATAATACTCGTGCTGCTCCGTAACAACTGGTCACTAAGCCGACGAGATACGTTATCCGTTTGCAACGTATCCAACAGAGCGACAATTTCCAGAACAAATTTGTAAAGACGCTTTTTGAATTCAAGCTTGAATTCGCGATTTCCAGTTTTCATAATCCCCCCTGTTTTATGAAATTGAAAATTCAAAGTGCAAAGGGCAAAATTACAATTCAAATTTCAAAAATAACAAATCTCGGATTCGAACATTTTGAAATTTGAATTGTAATTTTGCCCTTTGCATTTTTAACTTTTCACTTAAATATTGTGCGGCATGCTCAGCAACGCTTTGAACTTTTAACTGCAATTTTGCAGGTGACAAAATCGCTGTTCAAATTCAAGACTCTAAGGACAAAATTAAAGTGGAAATTTCAAAATTAGTGTGGACTGATGAGCGACACTTTGAAATTTGAATTGTAATTTTGCCCTTTGCACTTTTAACTCTTCACTTACTTCAAGTACCTGGCCAGCCATTCCAGCACGGTTTTGTGCCAGAGCTCGCTGTTCAGCGGTTTGAGCACCCAGTGTCCTTCGTCCGGGAAGTAGAGCATCTCGGATGGAACGTGCATCCGCTGAAGCGCCGTGAACATCTGCAATCCTTCGCTGACGTCCAGCCGATAGTCGAGCTGGCTATGGACGACAAGCATCGGTGTTTTGAAATTCTTCACGAAATTTACCGGCGAGTATTTTTCATACAGGTCCCGGTTTTCGTACGGTGTTCCTTTGAATTCCCATTCTTCAAACCATAGTTCTTCCGTCGACCCGTATGCACTCACCGCGTTGAAATCGCCGTCGTGCCCGACCAGCGTCTTGAAGATACCTTTGTCGTTGTGCCCTTCAATCCAATTGATCATGAACCCGCCGTACGAAGCGCCCGCCGCTGCGATGCGCGAAGTATCGATGAAGGGGTACGTCTTCATGACATATTCCACGCCGTTCATCAGATCGGTAAATACCTTGCCGCCCCAGTCGCCGGAAATTTCGTCCGTGAATTGCTGGCCGTAGCCGGTGCTTCCGCGCGGGTTCACCATCACGACCACATAGCCGGGTGAGGCAAACATCTCGGGATTCCACCGATAGTGGGTGATATCGTCCCATTGTCCCTGAGGTCCGCCATGAATCAGGTACACCATCGGATATTTCTTTGCCGCGTCAAAGAACGGCGGCTTGAGAAGGAACCCTTCGACCTTCTTCCCCGCGGCTCCTTCAAACCAGAACTCTTCGAGCGGATTCATCTCGATCTTTGCAACGCTGGCATCGTTGGTCGTGGTGATCTGAGTGAGATTCTTTCCATCGGCATCCATTCTCCACACTTCGTGAGGATTTCGGACGGTTGTCCGGGTGAAGACGAATGTTTTTCCATCCGGCGTAATTCCGATGTCTCCGGCAAATATTTTTGATGTAATCTGGGTGACTGCCGCCTGGGCTTTTCTTGTTGGAATCGTGATCTTATAGATTGAGTGATAGCCCTCATCGTCCGCGTTGCAATAAAGAGCTTTCCCGTCTGGCGCCCAGATGACTTCGTCCGGAGAGCGATCAAAGTTTTCCGTAAGGTTGACGCATTTTTCTGTTGCCCGTTCATAGAGCATGACATCGTATTTATCGGCTTCGAAGCCGGGGCGTTTCATCGCTTTGTATGAAATGTATTTACCGTCTGGCGAGTAGACAGGCTGGTTGTCGTTTGCTTTGTTGTCCGTGATCCGTTTTGGATCGCCGACCGGCACCCCGTCCTGCAATCCAACAACAAATACGTCGTTGTTCGTCGAGATGGCAATCATCGGGTCCGTGTTGCGGACAAAGGCAAACTCCTTGCTGTCCGGCGAAAACGCATAGTCAACATTTCCGCCGATGTCGATGGGGGG
This sequence comes from uncultured Chitinophagaceae bacterium, assembly GCA_964384415.1. GTDB lineage: Bacteria > Bacteroidota > Ignavibacteria > UBA10030 > UBA8401 > JAGVPT01. The sequence continues at coordinate 45,449 of CAYLMV010000009.1, forward strand.
GGAGTCATAGTCGCCGGGAGTCGCATCGATGGCGGCTCCTCCGGATGAATGGAGGATGAAGACATGGCTCCGTTTTCCATCGGTGAAATGATCCCAGACGCGGTACGGCAGCCGCGTAAACAGTTTCGCTTTGACCTTGCTCTTCTCCATCTCATCGTTGCGTACTTTGTTGCAGCTGTCGGTAGCACAGGCCGGGAACACGTCGGAAGCGACTGCGAAATATTTTCCGTCCGGCGAAACGATCAGCCCAGAAACCCCGGATGCGAGCGAGCTTATCTTCGCCGGTTCGCCTCCTGTAACGGGAACCTTATAGACCTGCGGGTCCCCTTCGCGTGCGGAGATGAAGGCAATCGTTTTTCCGTCCGGAAGCCAGCGGGGAGATTCGTCAGCCTTTGGGCTGTTCGTCAGCTGTTTCGCTTCGCCGCCATTCGCCGATACGATCCAGATGTCACTGTTGCCGCTGTTTGTTTGCTTGCTGTAGTACTTGACCGTATACGCGATCCATTTTCCATCCGGGGAGATCTGCGGATCTGCCACACGCCCCCAGCCGATGAGGTCGTCGAAGGTGATGGCATGCTTTGTTTGAGACAGTGAACAGTCAACAGTGAACAGTAAACAGAGGGCAACGAAAAATAATGAGATGGTGCGGTTCATGGAGGGCCTCGGAAGTTGAAAGTTAAAAGTGCAACGGGCAAAGTGCAAAGGTAAAGTGACAAGTTCAAAGTTCTTAATTCATTTGCAGGCACATTTAAAGTCTACAACATAAAGTCACATCGTGGGCATTGGAATTTACCTTTAAATTTTTCCCTTTACCTTTGCACTTTGCACTTTTAACTTTGACCTTATTTTTTGAAATTCTTCCACATCATTGATTCAACGGGCTTCACAGTCCGATGTTTGTATTTGGCGTTCTTCTTCATATTGTACATCACTTCCACATCTCCGTCGATCACAAAGTAGAGGATTTGTCCGATCGGCATCCCGGCATAAATCCGCACCGGCTGCCGGACCGAAATTTCGAGAGTCCACGTATTGCAGAATCCAACATCACCCTTGCCGGCAGTTGCATGGATATCGATGCCGAGCCTGCCGATGGAGCTTTTTCCCTCCAAAAACGGCACATGTTTGAGCGTCTCCGTGTATTCCTCTGTGACTCCAAGGTAGAGCTTGCTCGGCACCAAAATGATCCCCTCCTTGGGAATGTCAAAATAATGAATCGTGTTGTGCGTCCTCGCATCAAGGATCTCGTCGTCATACATCGCCAGAGTTTTGCCGAGATGGACGTCGTAACTGTTCGAGCCGAGAAATTTTCTGTTGAACGGACGGATAAGGATCGAACCCTTACGTATTTCCTCAAGGATTTTTGTGTCGGAGAGAATCATTGGAAAACCGAATTAGTGAGCGCTGAGGGAGTGGCGTGAAATAAATCTATGAGTTTTTTGCTGAAATGCAATTTGAAAGAATCGCCTGCGGAGAGCTGCTTTGAGTTGAGTGTCATTGCAGTCCCGCTGCGGGATCGGGGGGTGTGCCAAAAAACAGAAGAGCCGCCGTGCATATGCACGACGGCTCTTCACAGCTGATCCAGAACTATTTAAAGCGCTAGACGCCATCCTTTTCTTTGGGAACTTCGGACGATACGCGTGCGATGTTGTAGGCGCGTTTGCCCTTTTGTTCGACACGGATTTCAAATTTCACATTATCTCCCTGCCGCAACTCGTCACGAAAGCCCGTATCCTTCACATTGCTCTTATGGAAGAAGATATCCTCGCCTTCGGGCGTTGTTAGAAAACCGAAACCTTTTGTTGAATTGAAAAATTTTACAGTGCCGTTCAGCATGTTTGAAGCCTCCTTCATCACCTCGCAATCGAGGATCGGATGATAAAAAACGACGTCCCGTGATCACCACGGGACGTCGCGTAAATACCGTGCGCCGTTAGATCTTTTGCACGTTAGCCGCTTGAAGGCCTTTTGGTCCGTTCTCAACTTCAAACTGAACCTGGTCGCCTTCGTTCAAGTTCTTGAATCCCTCGCCGACAATCGAGCGGTAGTGAACAAACACATCCTCGCCCGTCGGTCGTGAAATGAATCCAAAGCCCTTGGTACGGTTAAACCATTTAACTGTTCCTTTTTCCACGGAACATATCCTTTCGATAAAGATTTTTCAAAAACCTTTTTCCACCTCCTCGAAGAGGTTCCTCGCATCGGCGAAAAAAGACGTACAGCGTTGACTCTTGCTGCCATAAACAAAGAATCGCATCAATGGCTTGTTGCATCTACCCTTCGATGCGATCTGGATTTCGTCTGTCGATGTTTCAGGAACTGGAAGGAAGAATCCTGCCTCTGTCTTTGAAAAATCTCAAGCGAAAAAGCAATGACAAGCGCAATAACGATGTACTATTATTTGCGTTTATAATATACGTCGTTTCGGGGAGAAGAGCAAGCCATATTTGAAACAGCTGTACAGAGTCCAAGATCCGAAGTCCAGAGTCCAAAGTCCAAGGTCTGATGCTGAGTTGTCGACTTCCAAGACACTGGACCTTGGACTCTGGACTTTGAACCTTGGACTTTGAACATACGACCTCGACGACTGTATTGCCTCTCACTAAAAAATTCGTATCTTTGCTGTCATTCTGCTCCACGCATTCACTTCAAACTCTTTAATGGCAAGCGCGTACGACTTTGATTTGATCGTCATCGGTTCCGGCCCGGCAGGCGAGAAGGGGGCCGCTCAGGCGGCATACTTCGGGAAGAAAACTGCGATCATTGAAAAGGCTCCGCGTGTGGGGGGCGCCGGCGTCAACACAGGCACCGTCCCGAGCAAAACTCTCCGAGAAACCGCACTCTATTTTTCCAACCTTCGCCAGCGTGGACTCTACGGAATCGATTACAGCATCAAAGAGAACATCTCGATCGAGGACTTCATGTACCGCAAGACCCATGTCGTGAACAACGAATGGGATCTCATCTATCAGAACATCGAGCGGCACAATATCGAACTCATTTTCGGCCAGGCTTCCTTCATCGACGCGCACACTGTTCAGGTCGAGCGCGAGGGAATCCTCGAGAAGTACACCGCAGAGTTTATTCTCATCGCCAGCGGCTCGCTGCCAAACCGGCCCGACAATTTTCCCATCGACGACCATCTGGTCTACGACAGCGACTCTATCCTCAACATGGACCGGATCCCCAAAAACCTTGCCGTTATCGGCGGCGGGTTCATCGGCTGCGAGTATGCCACAATTTTCACCGCGCTCAGGATCCCTGTGACGCTCGTCGAGTCAAAACCGCGCCTCCTTTCCTTTATCGACGCCGAAATTGCCGAGCGTTTGCATAAACACCTGGTCGACCTCGGTATGACGATTCTGCTGAACGAAGAATACGAACGGATGGAAAAGGGGACGGACGCCGTTACGGTCCATCTCAAGAGCGGAAAGAAGTTCACCGTCGACAAGGCGCTTGTCGCGGCGGGCAGGTATGGGAACACGAAGAAACTAGGGCTTGAGAAACTTAACATCGTCCCGAACGCAAAAGGACAACTTACCGTTAACCAACAGTTCCAGACTTCGGTGCCGAATGTTTATGCCGCGGGTGATGTGATCGGATTTCCTTCTCTCGCTTCGACATCCATGGAACAGGCGCGCGTCGCAATGTGCCACGCGTTCAAATTGGAATACAAGAAACAGGTTTCCCCGTTCATTCCGATTGCCATCTACTCGATTCCCGAAATATCGTTCGCGGGAGCGACGGAACAATCGCTGATCGAAAAGAAAATACCCTACTGCACCGGCCGCGCAATGTTCGAACTCAACGCAAGAGGACAGATCATCGGCGACCTCAGCGGGATGCTCAAGCTCCTTTTTTCCCCGACAGATCAGAAACTCCTCGGCGTTCACATCATGGGCGAGGGGGCGTCGGAGCTCATCCATCTTGGTCTCTTCGTCCTTTCCAATGGACTTACCATCGACTACTTCATCCAATCCGTGTTCAATTTTCCAACACTCTCTGAAGCGTACAAATATGCAGCGTACGATGGGTTGGGAAATCTGCAAAAG